>JANXOO010000164.1 GCA_025353525.1 Schlesneria sp.
TGGGATTGTTTCCGAACGACATTGAAGTTGGCATGGTGTTTGAAACACGCGACCCAGAGACCGACGAGACGCTTCATTTCCGTATTACCAATATCGACGCCGGCAAAGTGACTGTTGACGGAAATCATCCGTTGGCCGGCATGGCGTTACGTTTTGAAGCAACAGTGCTGGAGGTTCGTGCTGCAACGGAAGAAGAAATTGAAACTCCAGTATTCGTCGATGTCCGGAAACGAAATTCGCGACCTGCGGTTGGCGGGCGAAGAGGTGACTCATGAAGTGAGAACACCGCTGGTCTGCTACACGGGCGACACGGCTCCGCCGGGTCTGGACAACTACCCGCCGCTCTTCGATGCAAAAATCCTGATCACGGAATTGACGTTTTTCCGTCCCGAACATCGCAAGGAAAAAATCTACAAATTCGGGCACATGCACCTCGACGACATTATTGAGCGAGCGGACAAATTCCGTAACGAGCTGATTATCGCAATGCACTTCAGCACCCGATACACGACGAACGAAATCGAACGTGCTGTCATGAAAAAAATGCCTCCGCAGTTGAAAGACCGGATCAAATTGTGGCTTTAATTCAGATTCGCCTGATCACCCAACGTACGAGCAGCGGTTCCGCCAGGAAACGCATGTCTTTTTCGACAGGGAATATCCGGCGATGATCGCTCAGCGTACTATGAACTCCCCGTCCGATTGAGAATCGGGTTGCATGGTTGTTGCCGGAAGATCGTCTCGGGTATCGTTACTGTTTCTTTTAATTGAAATTATCCAAGGAGCAGTTCATGCAACGTTGTCTGGTTACGGGTGGGGCGGGGTTTATCGGCAGCCACCTGTCCGAGCGACTGCTGGAAATGGGAAACGAGGTGACGATCCTCGACGACCTGTCGACAGGCCGACGTGAGAATCTGATCCCGATCGAAAACCATCCGCGACTCAGGATTCGCACAGGCTCGATCACCGATTCGGTATTGCTTGCAGAAGTCATGGCGAAAGTCGATGTCGTTTACCACATGGCCGCAGCCGTCGGGGTCAAATTGGTCGCGGACGATCCGGTGCGGACGATTCAAACGAACATCTATCCGACGGAAGAACTGTTGCGACTCGCCGTTCAGAGACAACAGCGCGTCTTTATCGCTTCGACCAGCGAAGTTTACGGCAAGAACCCCAAGGAACGCTGGATCGAAGAAGACGATCTGGTTTTCGGACCCACCTCGCGGCCACGCTGGGCCTATGGATGCTCGAAGGCGATCGACGAATTTCTGGCGCTGGCGTTTCACCGCAAATTCGGTTTGCCCGTCGTGATTGGTCGTTTTTTCAACGTCGTTGGACCCAGGCAGGTCGGTCACTACGGCATGGTCATTCCACGGTTCGTTGATGCCGCCCTGAAGGGGGGGCCAGTCGTGGTCTATGACGATGGGCAGCAGGTACGTTGCTTCGGTCACGTGCGAGAAGTGGTCGATGCGGTGATTGGTCTCGTCGAAACGCCTTCCGCGCATGGTTCTGTTTACAATATCGGCAGCGATGAACCGGTGACGATTCGTCAACTGGCCGAAGAGATCATCCAGCGTGTCGACCCCGCAGTGAAGGTCGATTTTTTGCCGTACCGCGAAGCCTATGGAGACGATTTTGAAGATGTCAGGCGTCGCGTGCCGGATGTGTCCCGTCTGGAAAAGGTACTCGGTCGCAAGCCGACGATGAAACTCGGTGCAATTCTCGACGATATCATTCGCTGGAAACGAACTCAATTACCTGGCCATTCGACGTGATAACGCCGATGTCTCCCGTATCGGTCGACGATGCCAAACTGTTGCAGATGGCCGTTTCACCACGTCGCAAGTTGTTCCCGACACTCAGTCGCGCGTCAGCGTTCGCGCCGCTCATCGTGGTTTGCTGTATTGTTCCCTCGCTCCTGTTGCTCGGCGATCCGGTTCTTAACGAAGAGGCGTCGATCTGGGGGTTGCGAAATCTTTCCGTTGCCAATTCGACTTCGATTGCAGAAACGCTGGAACCGGGTCTGGGTGAATCGGGCCAACCGTTGATGTTTCAACCACCCCTCGTCGCGTGGCTGAACGGTAGTGTCATTCGGTTACTTGGTCCGTCGAGTCCGTTTTCATTCTCACTCGTCTCTCTCGTCGCGACGGGGGTCGCGATTTGGTTAACGACACGGTGCGCATGGCGTGTCGGGGGCGCGAATACGGCACTGATCGCGGCTTTGTTGATGTGCAGCCACCCGTTCGTGCTTGAATCGGCCATTTCTCCGGTCAACGGGCCTGCAGGCTACTGCCTGTTACTGACATCAGTCTTCGGACTTCAGCGGCACCAGGAAGGAAACCGGCCCGGATTTTCGCTCAGTTTGTTACTCGGCGGTTTCGTATGGGGTCTGGCGTTACTCGCGATCGGCCCGGTCGCATTCAGTGTTCCACTGATATTCGCCGTTCACGCGTTTAACCCGTTCAGTCGACCGCAAGCCGATCCGGTGACCGGGATCGCGCAACGACGATTTGCCGAAAGTCGACGTGGTCAGTGTTCGGTCGCGATTTTTGCGGGAATCGGGTTGCTCGTCGGGGGTTGGTGGGAAGTGCTGATGCTTCTGCAATACGGGACGCCATTTTTGCGGTCCTGGTGGTCGAGTCTGGCCGTCGAATTCGTGACGGGTGGAAACGCCGATTGGCAATGTGATCTGAATCCTCACATGCAGCCAAACTGGCGAGAATGGCTGACACAATCGGCCATGTTGCTCGGCTGGATGATCGTGGGACTCGAACGGGCGTGGCACGAATGGTATCGACCGCACGACGAGCGTAGTCGGCAACGCTGCCAACTGCTGATGTTGTGGTGGTGGATCACATTCTGCGGACGTGTGCTTGCAGAATTCTGCGGACTATGGATGCCTGCAAACACCGCCGTCTGGAACGCTGCGCTGCTTGTTCCCGTCATACTTCTGGCTTCTCTGGGAATCGGGTCGCTGATCGAACGCGCGGTCTCGCGGCGTGGCGAATTCTTTCTGATCGTACTGATGGTCAGCCTGACGGTCTGGCGACTGACAATGTCATGGACGATTGCGATCGGATGTACTGCAATTGCCTCGGTATTGATGGTTTGCGGCCCGATGATTTTTCGGTCGACAGGCCGGACTGAATCGGACTGGACCGAAGATGGCTGGCGTCAGCTATTGCAGTTCACCGTCTACGGTTCGCTGGTCGCATGTTTGTCAGCAGGGCCGGCTTTGCGAAATTCCATCTCATCCGATGAAATGCGACTCGCCGAATTGAATATCCGATTGAAGGCATTGCCCGAGGTTCGTCGCATTTCGGTGCTTTCAAGTCGCGACCCGGTCCCCATTACGCTCAGGTACGTCCTGCGGCGGCGTTGGCCGAAAGCGGAACTTGTTGCGACGGAAGGTGAAGACACCGGATTGACCCAGGCAATGGAAGCAGAGACCGCAGCGCCCCGATCAAGTTTTCTGGTCCTCGAATGGATGCGTCGCGATGTCCGACTCGATTCTCACACCGGACAAGCATGGCAAATATCGGCGGTCGGCGACCCAATGCGATTTCAGGGCCGACGCCTGTCGTTAGCGCTCATTGAACCCAGGCGATAGTTCATCCGGATTCAGAATCGGGATACCACAGCCAAAATGACAACCGTCTGCGACCCCCTGACATCGCTCGACCTGTTTCATCCGGTCATTCGGGAATGGTTTCGTTCGCGATTCGCCGGACCGACGGAGCCCCAGCAGCAGGGTTGGCCTGATATCGTTGCTGGCCGAAATATCCTGATTGCCGCACCCACCGGCAGCGGCAAGACACTGACTGCTTTCCTGGCGGCGATCGATCGGCTGTTCCAGGAATCGGAACGGGGCGACCTGACGAACGAAATCCGGGTGATCTACATTTCGCCCCTTCGCGCGCTCTCGAATGACATGCATCGCAACCTCGAACAACCACTGTCCGAGATTCTGGCACTTGCCGCAGAAATGGGCCTTGACGTCCCGCCGGTCCGGGTCGGACTGCGGACCGGCGACACTCCCGCATCCAAACGCGCATCGATGCTGAAGCGCCCGCCGCATATCCTGGTCACGACGCCCGAGTCGCTCTACCTGATGCTCACAAGTCCGAAAAGTCGCGAGATCTTGCGAACAGCGCAAACCGTCATCGTTGACGAAATCCACGCGCTCGTACGCGACAAACGGGGGTCTCATCTGGCGATTACTCTGGAACGACTCGCCGCACTTTGCCCGGCCAGACTACAACGAATCGGACTGTCGGCCACACAGCGTCCCATGGACCAGATTGCCAGCTTTCTTGTCGGAACCAACGGCACTCCCCCCGCCATTCTCGACATCGGACACGTGCGACAACTGGATCTGGGGATCGAAATACCGCCCAGCGATCTGGGTGCTGTTTGCATGCACGATCAGTGGGCCGAGGTCAATGCGAGGATCGTCGAACTGGTCAATTCGCACCGGGCGACACTCATCTTCGTTAACACGCGTCGACTGGCCGAACGACTCACGCATCAATTAAGCGAACTGCTCGGCGAGGACGCGATCAGCAGTCATCACGGTTCACTGGCGTACAAGCATCGGCATGACACGGAACGGCGGTTGAAGTCGGGCGAACTAAAAGCTGTCGTCGCCACCGCATCGCTCGAAATGGGGATCGATGTCGGCTATATCGATCTGGTCATTCAGATCGGCTCGCCGCGAAACATCGCCACGTTTCTGCAGCGGATCGGTCGATCAGGACACGCGTTGGGGCTGATTCCGAAAGGACGGCTGTTCGCACTGACGCGAGACGAATTGTTCGAGTGCATGGCGATCATGCGAGCCATTCGGGCAGGTCGACTTGATATCGTCCCGATTCCCGTTGCCCCTCTGGACGTATTGGCCCAGCAAATCGTCGCCGAAGTGGCGAGCCAGGACTGGAACACTGACGAACTGTTCGCATTGATGTGCCGGGCGGCCCCCTACCGGGATTTGCCGCGACGCGAGTTCGACCGGATCGTTCAAATTTTGTGCGAAGGAATCACGCCTGGAAGCGAGCGTAGCCGGAAATTTCTGCATCACGACCAGGTGGGTCGTCGGCTGCGACCGAGACCCGGTGCTCGTATGGCGGCCATCGCCAATGGAGGAGCGATCCCCGAAGTGTTTGCGATCCGTGTTGTCACGGAAGAAGATCATACAGTTGTTGGTTCGGTCGATGAAGACTTTGGCACTGAGAGTCAATCGGGTGATATCTTCCTGCTGGGAAACACGTCCTGGCGGATTCGATACTTGCGCGGTGGCGATCTGTTCGTCACGGATGCGGGCGGTGCACCCCCGACAATCCCGTTCTGGCGCGGTGAGGCACCTGGTCGAACGTACGAATTGTCCGAAGAAGTGTCGCAATTGCGAGAAGACCTCGAAGCGAGACTGGATGATCCGCAAGCCGCAGAAAACTGGCTGGTTCTTGAAGCCAAAGTGAACCTGGAAGCCGCCCACCAGGCGGTCGAATATGCCAGGGCCCAGAAAGCAGCGATCGGGCTGTTGCCGACGATGCGTCGAGTCGTCTTTGAGCGATTCTTCGACGAAAGTGGCGGGATGCAACTCGTGATTCATGCCCCTTTCGGAACGCGCATCACGCGGGCCTGGGGTTTGGCCATGCGCAAGCGATTTTGCCGGTCGTTCGATTTTGAATTGCAAGCCAATGCAGATGACGACGGAATCGTGCTGT
Source organism: Schlesneria sp. (assembly GCA_025353525.1). Lineage (GTDB taxonomy): Bacteria > Planctomycetota > Planctomycetia > Planctomycetales > Planctomycetaceae > Schlesneria. Next base: position 5,724 of record JANXOO010000164.1, read on the forward strand.
CACTTGGCCCTCAGCACAGTTTCCCGCTGGAAAGCATGTTCCCCATGCTGACCCCGCGAAACGTCCAGGCGATGTTCGAACAGGCGGTGCTGATCGTACCGATCTTTCAGAATCGGTGGCGCTGGAATGCAACCCGGGCGCTGCAGGTCTCTCGCGCCAAACTCGGTAAAAAGGTCCCTCCGGCGTTGCAACGGTTTCGCAGCGAAGACTTGTTGACTGCGGTCTTTCCCAAATTGACCGGATGTCAGGAAAACGTCGTCGGGGACATCGAACTGCCCGATCACCCGCTGGTCAAACAGACGATGGACGACTGTTTGTACGAAGCTCACGATATGGAACAGTTAAAAGTCGTGCTGGGCCGTGCCGAACGGGGTGAGATCGAGTTCCTTGCACGCGATACGCGCGAACCTTCCCCGTTCAGCTACGAATTGATCAACGCGAACCCTTATGCATTCCTCGACGGGGGCGAAGTTGCCGAACGGCGTGCCCGAGCGGTTTCGACTCGGCGATCGTTGTCGGTCGAAAGTGTGCAGGATCTGGGGCGCCTCGATCCGGAAGCGATTTCGCAAGTCGTGGCAGAAGCTCAACCGCTCGTTCGCAATGCCGATGAACTTCACGACGCGATGCTCGGCAGAATTCTGTTACCCGACTGCGAATGCGTGGCGTGGCAAGAATTCTTCGATGAACTTGTTGCGGACGGACGAGCGACCGTTGTGAATTGCCTGATCAAGGATAGCGACGATTCCGATACCGTTGAACGAACGTCGTGGGCGGCGACCGAACGCGTCCCGGCGGCACTTGCAGCGTTCCCGGACGCAGTCCTCACCCCGCCCGTTACGGTTCCGATCGAAGTAAAGCATGATTGGGAATCGACCGATGCTCGGGTGGCTCTTGTTCGCGGGTTGCTCGAAACCTGCGGTCCGATCTCCGCCGATGCCGTCAGTGCTCGAGTTGGGATTACGAAAACTCAGGCCAGCGCCGCTTTGGAGGCGCTGGAAGGTGAAGGGGTCGTGCTTCGTGGCCGGTTCAGCGCCGGGCAGGCTCGCGACAGTGATCCATCTGAGGGCTCGGCGGCGCGACAGTGGATGGATGAATCGGATGAGTCGCGCGTATTTCCAAGCGACTTATCGACGGAATGGTGTCATCGCCGATTGCTGGCACGCATTCATCGCCTCACGATGGATGGACTGAGAAAACAGATTGAGCCGGTCGGCGTCGATGTCTTCGTCCGTTTCCTCACGCGGCACCACGGCGTGTCGTGGTCGCATCGACGAGGTGGCTCGAACGGGTTGTTCGAAGTGGTTGCCCAGCTTCAGGGACTCGATATTCCGTCGGTCGCCTGGGAGCGGGATATACTGCCCGTGCGAGTCGAAAACTATCAGCCCGAATGGCTCGATGAATTATGCCTGACGGGAGAAGTTGGCTGGGGACGATTGTTCCCCCCGCCCAGAAACAATGACAAGTCCAGGCCGATGGCCAGCCTGACTCGCGTCGCCCCGGTATCACTTTTCTTGCGGGAAGATGCTGCGTGGCTTACGGTTCGGGCACCCGTCACAGACCTGAACGGCCTGAGTAGTCCGGCCCAGCAGGTATTTGAACTTTTGACCAGTCACGGTGCCATGTTTGCGGCAGATTTGCTGACGGCAACGCGAATGCTCAACGATCATCTCGACGATTCACTCGGCGAACTTGTAACTCGGGGAGTTTTGACGGCGGACGGTTTTGGAGGACTGAGGGCTCTTGTCGGAGAAAAAAAGAATCCGGCCCGAAAGGCAGGTCGTCTGAAAGTTGAACGCAAACGAACCTCCCGCGCCGCAATAGGTCGCTGGTCGATCCGCGCCGATGCACATCGACCTTTATCCGATCAATCGATACCGGAATTGACGACCGAGACTCGTATCAACGCTGCTTCGACGACAGACACTGTGGGTTCCGGAAACATAACGGGTGTCGACGACCGGTCACGGTTGGCGGCACGTGCGGCAACCGTGACCGAACGTTCGAGACCGGCGAATACCAAAGCGATCGAAGATTGGGCCTGGCAGCTCCTTCGCCGCTGGGGCGTCATTTTCCGCGACTTGCTGGCTCGCGAGGACGGAGCACCGACGTGGTACGAGGTACTGCAGGTTTTAAGACGGCTTGAAGCCCGAGGCGAAATTCGTGGCGGACGATTTATCGCCGGGGTCGCTGGCGAGCAATTCGCACTGGCTGACAGCATTCAGCAGTTGCGTCGACTGAGGGACGAAGGTCCGACTCGCGAAATCGTTATCCTCTCGGGAGCCGATCCGTTAAATCTGATCGGTATCATCACTCGAGACGAGCGGGTTCCCTGTACGGCGTCGAATCGCATCGCCTATCTCGATGGTCTACCCGTCGCCAGCCTGCAAGGAGGTGAAGTTCGGTGGTTGCGAGAAGTGGAACGGGAAACGATGGCAGTGATTCTTTCGCGACTCCGCCAGAAAACATTGGTGATGGAACCGGAAAAAACGTAGTCGGCAGTTTTGTATTCGACTGTTGGCAACCTGTCGAACATCGGTTTCGGGCACCGCTTCAGTTCAGCTTTCGAGCACGGCTCGAACATCCGATTCCGGAATGTCGGCGAATGTTTTAACCGTTCCCGCTTCGATTGGAAGGATGAACCGTAAACTTCCCGAGACCGATTTTTTGTCGAGTCGCATCCGTCCAATGATATCATCTGCCGACAGTTGGATACTGTCCGGAAGTGCCGTTGGAAGTTTCAGCTTTTGAAGCAAGTCGATCTGCCGCCTGGTAAGTGCCGCATCAATCAGGCCGCGTCGTTCTGCCAGTCGGCTGGCGTAGATCATCCCGATGGCAACGGCTTCCCCGTGCAACAACTCACCGTATCCGGCCAACGCTTCAAACGCATGCCCGAACGTGTGGCCGTAATTCAATGCTGCTCGCAACCCCGCCGTTTCAAATTCGTCCTTTTCGACAACATCCGCTTTCAGACGGCAACTTCGGGCAATAATGTGCCTCAACACCCTGGGGTCGCGACCATTGATCTGGTCTGCATTGTGTTCGAGATACGACAGGAATTCGGCATCCAGAATGACGCCGTATTTGACAACTTCCGCCAGTCCCGCCCGATATTCGCGATCGGGCAGCGTCTCGAGCGTCGCCGTGTCAATCAAAACGCCGATCGGTTGATAGAACGCTCCAATCATGTTTTTGGCGCGCGGATGATTCACGCCTGTCTTCCCACCGACCGAACTGTCAACTGCCGCAAGCAGGGTCGTTGGAACCTGAATGAACGGCAGACCTCGCATAAACGTTGCTGCGACAAACCCGGCGGCGTCACCGACAACTCCCCCGCCGACGGCAATGATGATCGTCCTGCGGTCGGCATTCAGGTCGATTAGCCGATCGTAGACGCGCGTCAGCATTTCGAGCGATTTGGAAGTCTCGCCAGCAGGCAGGATTTCCATTTCACAGCGCCATCCGTCACTGACGAGCGATTGTTGTACCTCCGCAGCATGCGTTGGAGCGACATTGGAATCGGTGACGATCAATGCAAACGGCCTGCCAACGTTGCGTTTCACTTCGACCCACACGCTCCCTGAAGGAGGTCTTTTGCTGCAGAACGACGACGACATCCCGTCGCGAGTAAACCACCAGTGTTCGAAGACTTTGGCGCAATGTGCCAACTGGTGACTGACGATTGAAATCTCGTAGCTGCGTCCGGCAAGGTCGACACCCATCGAATCGTCGTCATGCATCACGAGAGTTCCCCAAGGATTCGCCGCATGTACCCGATACTTTCGCGAGCGATAAAGTCTGCCCCTCGCGTATAGTCAAACACTTCGACGCTGACCCAACCCGAATACCCGATTTTGAGAAGTGCTTTGACAATCGGGTGATAGTCGGTCCGTCCCATTCCCGGCCCCAGCAGATTATCGTCGTTCACGTGGAAGTGGCCAGTCAGATTTGCATACTGGTCAATCAATTCGGGAATCGGAGTTGATTCGCCGAGCATTGCCTTCACATCCTGATGCAACCTGAAGTTGGGATGGTCGACACGATCAATCAATTCGACCGCTTCGGCACACGTATTTACAAAGTCCGTTTCGCGCGTTGTGAGCGGTTCCATCACGATCGTGACCCCGCGATCAGCGAACGCAGGAATCGCATTACGAAAGACTTCAACCGCATTATCGACCGCTTGTTCTCGAGACACGCCGGGCTGCAGGCTGCGTTGGTTGGGAGACCCGAAGACCATGATCGATCCGCCAAAATCGGCGCAGGCATTCCCGAGTTCGACCAGGTATTTTGTCGTATTTTCCCGAACGGCGCGATCGTTCGTCGTCAGATGGAACCCCTCGGTTTTGGCAAGTAACCAGTGCAGACCGCAAATCGTCAGACCGTATTCTGCGGCCTGTTGCTTCAGCTCATGTCGTCGTTCGAGCGAAACGTCGCTGATACGCGACGCGAGCGTAAATGGAGCGAGTTCGATCCCGGTATACCCGGTTTCGGCGATGAAACGGCACTGGCTCTCCCAATCCCGATCCTCAAACAGTTCCTGGCAAATGGCAAATTTCATACGTGTCTCATGGATCAACATTCAGGATTACGGACGTCTGCCCAAGTCTTCGGTTGTACTCTGGTCCCCGGCGTCGCACAAGCAGCACCAACCGGCAGAAATCCCCTGTTTCACCGAATACCTTGCATCGGAGAGTCTGCCGAAAAACAAAGAAGAACGAGAATCCTGGCGAGCCGAGCGGCGTAAGCCCTCGGAC
>JANXOO010000185.1 GCA_025353525.1 Schlesneria sp.
GCGACGCCTAACCGTTTGCTCGAGCGGCCCCAGGCTGGGGCGCGGTCCGCCCGGCTTTAACCTTTTGCCAATTAACATGAGATCGAATCCTGACGCAAACTATTGGCCTCCGCAAGGACTCCAATGTCTTCCGCCGCGAACTCTCAACTCGATTGTCGCAACCAAACGACTGATTCTGCGATTCGACTTCTGTTGTTTTCCGCCGCTGGTTTAAGCCTCGTTCCTGGACATGACAGGGGTCGTCAAGGTAATTGTGCCGTGCTTTTGAAGGTTCCGTATAGCGTTCGGGATGCGAGCGCTTGTGAATCTGTGGCGTTGCAGTCAAAATCCAGAGTCAGGTTTGGGCGAACGGTTCTTTTTTTCATCGGAAACGGTTTTTATGGCTGCGGGTGACTTCCTTCGCGAATTGTTCGGCCTCGACGGACTTACCGCTGTTGTGATTGGCGGGACCGGAACGCTGGGGGGATCGTTTTGTGACGCACTCGCAGGCGCCGGAGCCCATGTTCTTGTTGTGGGCCGAAACGATGAGCATGGAAACGAACGTGTTCGGGTAATTCAGGAACGAGGCGGGTCGGCAGAGTACTTCTCATGCGACGCGACACGTCGCAATGATCTCGATTCGCTTGTGAGTCATTTGAAAACTTCAGGGCGACAGACCAATGTGCTCGTCAACGGAGCTGGAGTCAATTCGCCAACACCCTTTCTGGACATCGGTGAGGACGAGTGGGAACGTATTCTGAACGTTAATCTGCGGGGCGTTCGACTTGCCTGTCAGGTGCTCGGCAAAGATATGCTCGAACGGGGGACCAGGGGTTCGATCATCAACGTGGCCTCGGTGAGTGCCGGGCCACCGTTGTCGCGTGTCTTCACCTATTCGTTGTCCAAAGCGGCAGTGATCAACCTGACGCAAAATCTGGCTCGCGAATGGGCGACGAAAGGGATCAGGGTCAACGCTCTGTCGCCCGGTTTTTTCCCGGCAGAACAAAACAAAAAAGTCCTGACACCCGACCGTATCGAAAGCGTGATGCGACATACGCCGATGGCCCGGTTCGGGACGCCGGACGAACTTGCCGGAGCCATTCTGTTGCTGGCGTCGCCAAAGGCGGGCAGCTTTCTGACGGGTCACAACCTGCTTGTTGACGGCGGATTTACCGCCATGACGATCTGATTTTTCTAACGAATCCAACGGGAAACGAGGCAACCAGTGCGAACGACAACTTTAAACAGGCCGAACGGGGTTCGCTCGATTGTCCTGGCGATGATGGTGATTGTCACCGGTTGGGCTGCCAACAATACAATGGCCGACGACGGCTGGATTACGTTTGAAGGTGGCAATGGACCAGGCAAGGGAAAGAAGATTGTGCTGGTCGGCGGCGACGAAGAATACCGATCCGAAGAAAGTCTGCCGCAGCTCGCCAAAATCCTGTCGACGCATCACGGATTTCATTGCACAGTCCTGTTCGCAATCGACCCTGTTTCGGGCGAGATCAACCCCGATGTTAACAACAACATTCCCGGTCTCGAATCGCTCGCGACGGCCGATCTGATGGTAATCGCGACCCGGTTCCGGAACCTGCCTGACGAGCAAATGCAGCGCGTTGTCGACTATGTCGAATCAGGTCGACCGGTGATGGGACTGCGAACGGCAACGCACGCATTCAACATCCCCTCAGACAGGAAATTCTCGAAATACTCGTTCAACGCAACGGACGAATCGTACTCGCAAGGGTTTGGACGGCAGGTCCTCGGCGAGACCTGGATCAGCCATCACGGCAACCACGGATCGCAAAGCACGCGAGGTTTGATCGTGAAAGGTCAGGAAAAGAATCCTGTTTTGCGCGGGCTGAAGGACGGCGATGTCTGGGGCCCGACCGATGTCTACGGTGTCACGTTACCCCTTCCTGGTGACAGCGTGCCACTGATTCTTGGTCAGGTCGTACAGGGGATGAAGCAAGACGATCCGCCGCTCGAAGGGAGTAAGAACAATCCGATGATGCCGGTCGTCTGGACAAAAACCTACAAGGGGAGTGCCGGAAAAGAGTCCCGCGTTTTTACCACAACGATGGGCTCATCAACCGACCTCGAAAACGAGGGGTTCCGCCGCCTGATGGTCAATGCTGTCTACTGGCTGGTCGGCAACGAATCCCTGATTACCGACCGATTGAACGTTGCAATCGTCGGCGA
>JANXOO010000205.1 GCA_025353525.1 Schlesneria sp.
CCTCGACTGCTCGGTAGATGGGCTGCCTGCAGCAGGGAGAGATCCGCCAATCTGTAATTCAAGCGGCGGGTGGTGTCGAATACGTCGCTTCTTCATCCCTGTGCCGGAACGCAATCGACATATACGCCAGGGCAATCAAACAGGCGATGCCACTCGAAACGCAATACATCGTTCGAAAGTCGAAGCGATCGCTGATGCGACCGAGTAGCGGAGAGCAGACGAGTGATCCAAAATCCGTAAAACCGAGAATGATTGCCGTTCCCGCACCACGATACTCTTTTGGAAACGCTCCCGACCCGAGTGAGACGACGGCAGGGAACAGTAACGCGTGACCGAAACCGCAAATGATGGACGGTAGAATGAGTTGCCATCCTTCGGTTACGAACGCCAGGAGAAAATGTCCGATCGCATGACCGAACAGACCTCGAACCAGCATCCAGTGTCGGCCAATCGTCCGGCTCCAGTTTTGTACCAGCAGTCGAAAGATGAATGCCGAGATGGCGTAACCGGTAAAAAAGAGCCCGATTCCTTCAATGTGTTGAGATGTTGCGAATCGGGTGAGAAACGTTTGAGTCGCCGTGACTCCCATTCCCATCGTCATCGCTGCCAAAACGACCGTCCCGGGCCAATAGCGAAACATCAGCTTCAGGGCAATCGGTGATCCGTCTCGCGGTTCCACCTCTTGACCATGCGTCAGGACAAGCACGATGGCGAGATAGAAAATGCCGATCAAACCCGCTCCCCCGAACAGTACGAGGAATTGTGTATGCCGGTCAGTCGTCACGAACCGAATCCAGTCGCCCAGATTCGAGCCGAGGATCATTCCTACAAATCCGCTGCTACCCAGATTACCGATGATTTCGGTTCTTCGGTCCGCAGGAACGTGATTTTGAATGTGCGTCATCGAACAGGCAAACATGCCTGTCAAACCGACGAAAAACAACACTCGAGCCACGTACAACAGCAACAACAGGTGTGTCGCCGAAGCAAACATGGCACAACCAGCGACAAACGATATGGTACAGATTGGCCACAATCGCCGCGTGCCGTAGTCATCGAGAACGTGCGAAACGGTGAGTCTGAGGGCTACGGCGACCAGCGTCCCAAATGCGACAATATCACCGACAACGCTCTCGGAACCACCCAGAAAGTTGACCAGTTCCGCAAAACGAAACGTCAATGCATTGGCCATCACGAGGCACGAATTGGCAAGGTACGCGAGCCAGAATGTCCGTCCGTAAAGACCCGACGAAACGTCGCGGGCCTCAGCAGTATTTTCAGAATTTGCCATCACCACGATGTACGCGAACAGGTCGTCGAACGCTACCCCGAGCGTAAGGTTCTGATCCGGGACCAACTGACCCGTGCTATCCGCCATAAGCGCTGTATCGCCTCAGCCCTCGCGACAGTGCGATTCTGTTCAGCAATGTCAGAACAATCACCCAAACGATCCCCTGAAGCAATTCGGCAGCGAGTTGCCCGTGATTGTACTTGTCGAGCAATATGGCAGCGGGGACGAACGCCAGGTACTTGAACGGCAGCCACCGGATTGCGTCGCCGTAGGGTGCCGGAAGCCAGTCGAGTGGCAACATATGCCCCGAAAGAAAGTAGCTGAGCAGCATATAGACGAAAACCAGCGAGCTGACTTCCAGAAACCAGAAAGCCACCAGGCCCATCAGACTTTCAATCAGAAACCCGATCAAAAAAGCGAGCACCAGTGACAGGACCCAGCCTGTTACTGTCAACGCATCTGGCCAACCCCGGAAATAGTCGCGGCAGAGCCAGAAGACCAGAGTAAACGGAAGAAACGCAACGATATAATATACCAGTTTGTGCGCCACCCGGTGCCAGAACAGATAGTCGAGCAGGTCAATCGGTTGGACCAGAAACTTTTTAATCGAGCCGTCACGGATATCACGAGCGATCCCGGTTGTCAGTCCCGGCATTGACGAAAAGGCACGTCCGACCATGACCAGCAGTGAATAAGCAACCATGTCGCCATAGGTGTAGCCACTAATGACTTTTCCATCGCGCGGTCCCGCCGCCTGATAGATGGCGCTCCACAAAAAAATCTGCGTGATAATCGGAAGAAATCTCACAAGCGTCGCGAAAGCGAAGTCAGCTCGATAAACGAGTCGCTCTTCGATCGACGTTCTCAAGATGCACCATTTGACGCGGAGTGTCGAGGACATCAAAGCTCACAGTGCTCGGTTTTCACAGTGCCCGGTGTTCATAGTTCGGTTCTCACAGTCTGGTTTTCACAGTTCGGTTTTCAGGCGAAGTCTTTGAGCCAAATTCGCAGGACAAGTTCTCAAATCCCGGTTTTAAAGGCAAAGAGTTCGGCGATCACGTCTTCCAGTGGTCGCTCCTGAACACCCACATCTTCGATCGTATATCGGTCGAGCAGTGCCGCGAGGACTTTGGGAATATCCTGACGGGGGACCTCAAGTTTCACTCGAGGCGGGATGCGCTCGATGACTTTGCCGTAACGCTCCAGATCCTGAGGCAATTCCGTTCCAGCGAATTGAAGATGAATCTGCTTGACGCTGCTGAACCGGTCGACGATATCGGCCAGTTGTCCGTCGTGTTTGATCTCGCCCTCGTTAATGATAATGGCCCGACGGCACAGAGCTTCCACGTCTTTCATGTAGTGGCTCGTCAGCAGCACCGTCATTTGTTGTTCGGCCTGGTAATGACGTAAGAATGCCTGAACTTTGCGCTGCGAGACGACATCCAGTCCGATTGTCGGTTCGTCGAGCAAAAGTACTTCGGGCGAATGGAGCAGTGATGCGATCAATTCCATCCGCATTCGCTCGCCAAGCGACAGCTCGCGCACCGCCTGTTTGACAAGATTGCGGACTTCCAGCAACTCGG
>JANXOO010000212.1 GCA_025353525.1 Schlesneria sp.
ATGACTGGTGGAGAACGATTTCTATACCGGCCGAAGTAATCGAGGAACCGGGGCACAGTGAACAGGGCGTTTCATCGACTGTCCAGGGAATCGTACTGAAGATCCATGCGTTTCCTGGCCAAACTGTCCGTGCAGGTGACCCGTTGGTCGATATTCAGCCAACAGGAGAATTGTTGGCGACGGCCGAATCATCGCTGCTGAAAACCCTGCAGGAAATCGAACTTGTTCGGTCGCAGATCGAACGCATGACTCCCACCGTCGAATCAGGGGCAACTCCTCCGATCAGAAAGATCGAAAAGGAATATGAACTGAAGCGGCTCGAATCGCAGCAGCTTGTACAACACCAGGAATTGCTCGTCCGGGGACTGACCCCGGCCCAAATCGATGAAATCATCGAAACAAAGACGCTGATTCGACGTATGACGATCCGCACGCCGGCAGGTGTCTTGCCTGGCGACGAGGGCAACCCTGGATTGAAACAGATCAGTGACGATGCAACGGCCGAAACAACTGCTGACGAACTTAGCGCCGCCCCCTCCGTTTTGCCGGGAAATCACGAACACGGTTCGGTGTATTCCATCGAGGTGCTGAATGCGCACCTCGGCAAACTGGTGCAACCGGGTGACGAACTCTGTCGACTGGCAAGGCACTCGCACCTGTTGATCGCCGGGCGAGCGTTCGAGCGTGAAAGTCATCTTGTGGCGCGCGCCCTGGAACACCACTGGACGGTCAAGGCCGTCTTTGAAACCGGAGACGATACGCCTGTCATTCGCGACGAGATGTCGATCCTTTATAGCGACAATGTCATCGATACCAATTCGAGCACTCTGCGGTTCTACATCCCGTTGACAAACGAAGTTTTGCGAGACAGTCGGGGCGCTAACGGGCTGACATATCGAGCGTGGCGGTTCAAACCCGGACAGAAGGTTCGATTGATGATGCCGGTCAATCATGCCACGCAGCGAATCGTTCTTCCCGCCGAAGCGGTCGTCAAAGAAGGTGGCGATGCTTACGCGTTTCGGGCGAATGGAAAGTTGCTCGAACGAGTTGCTGTTCGAATCGAATCGCTTGATTCTCATGATGCCGTTCTGGCGAACGACGGAACTCTCGTTCCGGGCGATGTTGTTGCTCGCAATCGGGCCTACCAGTTGAACCTCGCACTCAAAAAGTCACAGGGAAGCGACGGTGGTGGCGGACATAATCATGAAGGACACAGCCACTGAATGAATGCATTGATCCGATTCGCACTCCATCACCGACTGCTGGTGATTTGTCTGTGCCTGATAACGCTGGTGCTCGGTTCGATCACAACTGCCAGTTTGCCGATCGACATTTTTCCCAGCCTGACGCGGCCGCGGGTCGTCGTCATGACCGAGTGTCCCGGACTGGCTCCTGAAGAGGTCGAGTCGCTGGTGACGCTGCCTCTGGAAACGGCGCTCAACGGTTCCACAGGCGTTCAGACTGTGCGAAGTTCGTCGGGGATCGGGCTGTCGGTCATCTACGTCGAATTCGGCTGGAATTCTGATGTCTACATCGCGCGACAGATTGTGAACGAACGGATTGCCACCGTTCTGAACCGCATGCCCGAAGGGGTGAAACCTGAATTGGCACCGATCAGCTCGATCATGGGGCAGATCGTCATGGTCGGATTGTACAGCCGTGATGGCTCGTCATCCCCGATCCAGGTTCGCACGTTTGCCGAATGGGTCGTTCGCCCCCGGCTACTGACAATCCCCGGTGTGTCGCAGGTCATACCGATGGGGGGCGGTCGCAAGCAGTTTCAGGTGCTCGTTAATCCTGCCCAACTTGTGTCTCACAACGTTACTTTGACGGAAGTCGAAGCGGCGATCGGCCAGGCGAACCAGAATGCGACGGGTGGATACCTCGAACGGGGTTCAATGGAATACCTCGTACGCGGCCTCGGGCGGATCAGGACAATCGAAGAACTGGGGCAGTCGGTCGTCAAGAGCTCGAATGAGCGTTCGGTCCTGCTGACGGATATCGCCCGAGTGGAAGAGCGACCGCAATTGAAACGGGGCGATTCGTCTGTAAACGGCAGACCTGCTGTTGTATTGACGATCGGCAAGCAGCCAACAGCCGATACGCGGCGGCTGACCGAGGAAATCAAACGGACGTTCGAGAGTCTCCGCGAATCGTTACCCAAAGATATCGAACTGGTTACCAATTTGTACCAGCAGCGGGAATTCATCGATCGCGGAATTCACAATGTGTTGGAAGCTCTGCGTGACGGAGCGATTCTCGTTTTGATCGTGCTGTTTCTGTTTCTGATGAACTTTCGGACAACATTCATCACACTGACAGCAATTCCATTGTCGATCGTCATTACGGGCCTGGTCTTCTACTGGTTCAATCTCTCGATCAATGTCATGACGCTCGGCGGACTCGCAGTGGCGATGGGTGAACTGGTCGATGACGCGATCGTTGATATCGAAAACGTCTTTCGGAGATTGAATGAAAACGCCCGCTTGCCCCAGCCGAAACCCGCTCTTGATGTCATCTATCGGGCGAGTATCGAGATTCGCAGTTCGATCGTCTTTGGAACGATGCTCGTGATCCTCGTATTCATACCACTGTTCGCGCTGTCGGGGATTGAAGGTCGACTTTTCACACCGTTGGGGATCGCTTATATCGTTTCGATCCTCGCATCGCTGATCGTATCGCTGACGGTGACTCCGGTGCTGGGAAGCCTGTTACTGTCCGGCAAAGCGACCATGCCGGCGGGTCGCGAGGTCAGTGAAAAAGATCCGGACAGTCCGCTGCTGCGATGGCTGAAACGCGGTGTCACTCCCGTGATTCATGCCAGTATGTCGCGTTCCGGACTGACCGTAATACTGGCGGGAGTCGGATTGTCGATCGTAGGCAGCATCGTCCTTGTGGCAAATCTCGGCACGGATTTTCTGCCTGCGTTTGACGAAGGTGCAGCACAGATCAATTTTGCCCTTCCGCCTGGTTCATCACTGGAAGCGTCCAATCGGGCCAGTCAGATGGTTGACGCAGCACTCGCCAGACACATTCGCCAGGATGGCTCGAACCCCAATGGACTCGTCGTCGCGTTCGTCCGACGTAGCGGCCGTGCGGAAATGGACGAACACGCTGAAGGAGTCAACGTGACGGAGTACATCGTCTCGTTGAATCCCCAAAGCGGACTGTCTCGTGAGAACGCATTGGCGACATTGCGGAATGAGCTCGATGAACTGCCCGGGATCGAATATGAAGTCGAACAGCCTCTGGCGCATATGATCAGCCACATGCTTTCGGGAGTCACCGCACAAATCGCGATCAAGGTCTTTGGCGATGATCTTGACGTGCTGCGCGGGCAGGCGGACGTGTTGCGCGCAAAGCTTGCTGCGATTCCGGGGCTCGCTGATCTCGCTATTGAGAAGCAGGTGCTGGCGCCGCAAATAAAGGTGCGCGTGGACTATGCAGCGGCGGCGCAGTATGGCGTACCGGTGCCACGCGTACTCGCCACGCTGCAAAGCTTGGTCGAAGGCGAAAAGCTTGCGCAGATTGTTGAAGGCGGTCGTCGCTTTGCCCTTGTCGTCAAGCTCCCTGAGTCGGCGCGCACCATGGAGGGCCTCGGTCAAATCCTGATCGAGACGCCAACCGGGCGCATTCCGCTATCAAAAATCGCAACCATTGAAGACAGCGATGGCCCAAATCAGATCAGCCGCGACGATGGCAAACGGCGCATCGTGCTGTCCGCCAATGCACAGGGACGCGCGCTGTCTGAGGTCGTTGCCGACATCCGCAACGTGGTCAACGAAACGAAGTTACCGGAAGGCTATTTCGTCACGCTCGGCGGCCAGTTTCAGGCGCAGGAGGAAGCCTCACGTTTGGTAGGTTTGTTGTCCATCGTGTCGCTGATCCTGATGTTTGTGGTGCTCTACAGCCGCTACAAAAGCTCGACACTCGCGCTGCTCATCATGTCCAACATTCCGCTGGCGTTGGTCGGCGCGGTGCTCGGGCTGTGGCTCTCCGGACAGCCGCTGTCGATTGCGGCGCTGATCGGATTCATCACTCTGGCGGGCATTTCGGTAAGGAATGGCATTCTCAAAGTGAGCCACTATGTCAATCTGATGCGCTTTGAAAACGAAGCGTTCGA
>JANXOO010000213.1 GCA_025353525.1 Schlesneria sp.
TCCAGGACTCGATTTACGCCACGCTGCGACTCGTTCTATGATCCCGGTAAAATCTCAATTCACCCACCGTTCACCTCACAGGCGCCGCACGATGACTTCCCGACCGACGACGATTACCCGATTGACGGCACACGATATCCGGTTTCCGACATCGCGGATGCTTGACGGATCGGATGCGATGAATCCTGATCCGGATTATTCCGCTGCTTATGTCGTTCTCGAAACAGACCGGGACGATCTGGCGGCAGGACACGGGATGACTTTCACGATCGGGCGCGGCAACGAATTGTGCGTGGCCGCCATCCATGCGCTGGCACCGCTGGTCGTCGGACGAACGCTCGAATCGTTCACCTCCGACATGGGGGCGTTCTGGAGACACATGACCGGCGACAGCCAACTCCGCTGGGTCGGACCCGACAAAGGTGTCATCCATCTTGCAACCGCAGCAGTTGTGAACGCCGTGTGGGACTTGTGGGCCAAGGTCGAGCAAAAGCCGCTTTGGAGGCTGGTGGCAGCGATGTCACCAGAACAGTTCGTCAACTGCATCGATTTTCGGTATCTGACCGATGCAATCACCAGAGACGAAGCAGTCGCCATTCTGCGACGGATTGAACCGACAAAGACAGAACGGATCAAACGACTCGAACGCGACGGGTATCCCGCTTACACCACATCCGCCGGGTGGCTGGGGTACGACGACGAAAAACTGAGGCGGCTTTGTCGCGATTGTCTGGCAGAGGGATGGAACGTCTTCAAGATCAAAGTCGGTCGCGATCTGAACGACGACATCCGCCGTTGCCGCATCATCAGAGAAGAAATCGGCTGGGACCGACGCCTGATGGTCGACGCGAATCAGGTGTGGGAAGTGCCGCAAGCAATCGAATGGATGAAATCGCTGGCCCCGTTTAAACCCTGGTTCATCGAAGAACCGACCAGCCCCGACGACGTACTGGGTCATCTGGCAATCGCCAAAGCAATCGCTCCGATCCAGGTCGCGACCGGTGAACACTGCGCAAACCGGATCCTGTTCAAGCAGTTCCTTCAATCAGGAGCGATCGGAGTTTGTCAGATCGACAGTTGTCGGCTGGGCGGCGTTAACGAAGTCCTGGCAGTCCTGCTATTGGCAGCAAAATTCGGCATCCCTGTCTGCCCTCACGCGGGAGGAGTCGGCCTGTGCGAATATGTCCAGCACCTCGCGATGATCGACTACGTCTGCGTCAGCGGATCGCTTGAAGACCGACTCTGCGAATACGCCGGCCATCTGCACGAACACTTTGAAACACCGGTCCGAATGCACAACGGACATTACGTACCGCCGACCGCCCCCGGATACAGCATTACAATGAAACCCGCGTCATTGGCCGAATTTTCATTTCCGGATGGCAACGCATGGCTCGGCGATGCGTCGCATGGATCGAATTGAAATGACGGCCATCGTCTGCATCTGCGGGAATTCCCGTCGGCAGAAGATGCGTCTGCATTCGCGAGGAACGACAGCGTTCTGCGAAGACCACTGATCCGGGCACGAGCCGGTTACGTTTGAGTGAGTTCGCTAATCCTGCGCAAGCGTTCCCAGGTGAAAATCCCCGATGAATGTGCGTCACTCCACAAAATCTTCAGTGCGTAGTTTCCCGAGTACCCAAGTTCCACAGGGCAGATGTCATCGGGAATCGATTCAGGACGCAGGACTCGAACTCCCGTGATTTCATCGATGCACTGCGCACAGGGGCATTCGCTTCGAACCAGTTTGAACGGGACTCGAAACGATTTGCCATCGGGCCAGGAAATCTCGAAAACGCGGGCGTCCGTGATGGCTCGCAGCGTTTCCGGAGGCAGGGCGTCGGTCACAGGGTTCTTTCCGCTAATACTCAAAACAATGCTCGTTTGTTCTACTAATGTTTGACTTGCTCCCAGAACTCGTCGAATCGTTCCGGTGTGAATTTGGGGCTGTTATCCGGATCGTGACATTGCACGCACATCGTTTTCTTCGCTTCGTCGACGGATCGCCGAACCAGCTTGCGACCTTCGAGCAATTGGTCTATGTTCGCCTGGGATTCTTCGCGAGCCACATGCAAACTGCCTGGGCCGTGACAATTCTCACACTGCTGTCCGACCAGATGCGTTGAGCGTTCTTCGGAAATGAATCCGCTTTCGTATCGTAGCATTTCCTGCGGATGCCAGCCCGTCACATGACACGACAGACACTCGGGATCGAACTGACGCTTGATCCAGTCGATCTTCTCGTCCGCACGATTCTCGTGCCAGGGACCTTCCTTCAGCGTCGTAAAGGCGATGGCGTGCCCGGTCCCCTTCCAGTGCTCAAACGTTTCCGCATGACATTCACCGCATTTGGCAGCACCGACATACGAATGACCAGACGGGTGCCTGACGAGCAACTCGTCAGATAGGGCGATCCCCTCGTCGTCCAGTTGCTGCTGATAGTGTCGCATCAGCGTACGCATGGCGGGATCGTTCCCGAAGCGGGACTTGTCGAGTTGAATCAGTTCGAAACGGAATGGCTTTTCCGTGTTCGCGGGATAGTACCCCAGAACTCCAACTCTCTTTCCTTTATGTCCGACGTTCAGAACCCAGGTCTTACCAACTTCGATCGGCCTTCCATCCGGCTCGTCGGGACCGCCTGTGGCGAGGATGATTTGAAACTGTGGATACTTCCGGGCAAGTTCCAGTGATTCTTTCTCGTTACCGTAACACAACAGTACCATGAAATCGGGCTTCGATGCTTCGAGCGTCTCGATGATTGCCGGCAAGACATCATCCGGTTCACGGAGCGTGATATTGGTCACCACTCCTGCCGGCGCGACTTCATCCCGCTTGCTGAGTCCAAAAACGGAAGTGACTCCGATCTTCACACCGGATCGCTCGATCAACCGATAGTGAAGCGGCCAGCCAAGATCCGGCTGATCGAACAACACGACATTGGCCGACACCAGTGCTGCCGACTTTGCCAGATCTTCAGGATTACCTGGCATGCGCGTTAGCAGGAATTCTGCAGGGAGTTTCAGTTCTTCCAGTCCGACTCCTACGGCCGCATAACCCAGTGTCTCGAACGCTTCAAACAGTTTTTCAAATTTGATCTGATCCTGACGCCGTGAGCGTTTCAGCATCCCGCCAACATCGAGTCCTGCGAGTTCCCAGCCCTTCTCTTTCGTGAGGATTCGTACGAGATCGGCACGGCGAGCCATGCCTCCCGACTGCGTTTCGGAGCATCCGCAGGGTTCGAGATAACCATGTTGCTCACCCGTCAAAAGGAGCGCGATCGACGGTTTATCCCATCCGCTGAGGTACGGTTCAGAAACGTCAACTTTCGCAATCGCCGTGACCGCAGGTTTGATTGCCGCATTCTTGTTGGCGGGCGCCGTGTTATCCAGAGACTTGTAGTTATCCGGAGACTTGCCGGTTGACGAAACCTGCGGATCCGTTTGGTTGTTGCCCGCAGGCCTGGAGTCAATAATCGGTTCTTTCGCGGGTACATCCGAAGTCGTAGCCGGCTGGCATCCCGAACCGGCAACCAGGATCAGGGCCAGCGCTGTCACGCAGGGCCATGAAGGGCGACCGCCACTGCGGCGGGTATCGGATCCGTGGGCGCCAGCCACGGGGATCTTCCGCGACGATAAAACGTTCTCTCGCTTCAAATCGCCTGACACAATCACCCCGATCCATGCCTCCAACAATTGAATCACATTCCCTCCTGGAATCCATCTCTGCGACGGTCAATCTATACTTCGTGCAACATGACTTGAGACTATTGTTTCAGTTTGACTTCTGAAAGAACGCAGCAGACTCGATGCAATCGACGATTTGAATTCATCGTCATTTGGCCTCGTAGTCCACATACATTTTCAGTTCAGGAGCTTGCGGGTGATTGAATTTCAGCGTTAGAAGTTCCGCGGCGTCCTTGTGGTGCTTTCCGGGCGAGCCGGGCGGGATTTCAAAATCGGCCTGATAACTCTTTGATGCCCCAAGTGCCGTTCCCTTCTCGGGAAAACTGATTTTGACCCGAGTATCGGAAGGCTCGACAGAAGTCAGAACCGCTTCTTCTTCGAAATCCCTGACGATGAAATTGACCTTTGCCCGTTTCCCCTTGTCCGCCGGGAATTCGCCGAGAAATAACCGGTTCGTTTGAGGGTTGAAGGTCGCGCCATTCGCACCTCGGATCACGATTGCCCCCGTACGACTACCGGCGACCGCAAATTCGACGAATTCATCACCGTTCGTCGTCCTGACCTTCAGTCGAACAATTTCATGAAACAGACCAATTGGAATGTCGGTTCCGACTTCGGTATTGATCTGATATCCACATTTGGCACCATGTCCCGACATCATCTTTTCGTCGGCAGGTTCCCACGTCACTTTGACGCGAGCCCTGTCACGTGGTTCTTCGGAAATCTGAAAGTCACTCAGCACCATCGAAATGAGAAATCCTTTGGAGCGGTATGGCTCGTCACTGCTCATATCGCCGAGTTGCCACACGCCTTCGGGAATAATCCGAACCAGATTTCCAACCACGCCTACGATAGCGAGTTCGATTTTTCGCTGATCGGGGTCGGTTGTGAAAATGGGAACCACCTGTCGAAATTTCTCGGTCGGAGCTTTCATGACCCATTTCACCAGGATTTTCACCGATTCGCCCGGTGCAATTGGCCCTTCATTGGTGACGTCGCCGTTCTCGCGAGTGATCTCACCCAAGGTACACTGACATGTCGGTTTGCCGAGCTTGAAATCGAGAGTCCCGTCGCCGACGTTTTTAAGTATAAAAACGTGCTCGTCCTTCGCACCGACGCTCTTGCCTCCAAAATCGAAAACGGTTTCCGAGACTTCCGCTTTGCCAAAAGGCCCCGTTGCAGGCATTGGCAAATCCTCCAGCGTCGCCGGCTTTGGTGCTTCGGCAACGGACTCCTGTGCTTTTGGCAACTTCGCCTCGAACCGACCGATCCAGACCACCACGGATAAAGACGCCAGACCGAGCAGGAGCGACAAAACAATTGAAATCGTCTTCACTGATAATACCTCTCATCAATCATCATCATGTTTACAATCGTAGTTTTTGCGTCAAACCGAGTGCGAAGGGACTATTGTTCAAGGAAATCAATCGTCAATTAAAGGCAACATCGTCCCGCCCGCCGCTCCGAAAGAAGCTCGGAGTCGACACGGCCTGACGGCCTGACATCATGACATCCTGACGTCCTGACATCCGTCACGCCGACTTGAATTTCTCATCGGGTGAAAGCAATTGCCGGATTGGTTTAAAGCTTACGACGTTCTGGAGTATACGGGAAATTTTTCTGGCTGCAATTCGGCTCGATCGATGCCAGTCGCAGACGTGAAATCCGGCGTCAGCAAAAACGATTCCTTCAGGAACCAGGTACTTTGATGACGCTTGCGTGTGAACCGGGTCGATGCGTCTCCATCCGAATGCCTGCTTATGCCTTGAGCAGAATAACGATCACAGGTGACCGTTGACACCCCCAGGTAACTGACATCCCGCCGATCATGGCTTCTAACGCCCGGCAAGTTCTTCCAGCCGATGTCTTGATCGTTCATCGAGATACCTGTCAACGTGCCCCCACGTATGGTTGATGTCATCCTGCTGCAACGCGCGTTGCGCCAACTCGCCAGCATCTGTCTCGTTTCCCGCCGATTCGTATGCAAACGCCAATTCGCAAATCAAGGCGGCACTCGTCGGATTGCGAGCCAACGCGAGCCGATATGACCCGATCACTTCCTGAGCATCGCCCGGATCTTTCGTTAATCGCCACCTTGCCGACCACCATTCCCCCAGGCGGCGATCGTCATGATAATTGCCCGGATCTCGCGAAATCGACTCGCGCAGCATGCGTACGGCGACAAGAAACGATTCGTTGGACCGAAACTGCTGCTCTTGTGACTTTCGCCAGGCCAATTCGGCACGTCGTCGCCAGGGATCCACCGACCAGTCGTCGGCAGCGGCGGCGGCCTTGTATTCCGCATCCGCAGCATCAGGCAGGCCTCGCTGCACCAGCCGATCCCCTGCAGAAATCCTCGCCTGCATCGCCGTCACCGGTCGCAAAGCGGTTTGATACAACCCGATGATAAGTCCGATCCCCGCCACGTTCAGCGCAGCTGCCATCCACAAAGACAGTGGTCGCTTCACTGTTGCTATGCGGAGAACAGACGAATCGCCCGCTGCAACCAGAACCAGTAGCAACAGTCCAATCGCAGGCATCTCGATGCCCCCCGCACCGCACAAATGCACAATCAGTCCGCAGGCCGCCGCAAGCGAACCGGTTCTGATTGCCCGAATAGCATCGGATGGAATGTTGCCGCTCCCTTCAATCGAAATCGAATTCACAAAGTCACTGACACCCTTCCCCCCTTCAGCGTTTTTGGGAACCGTCGCGTTCGTTTTCGGGTCATTTCTTCTCACAGTCGCTGTTCCCGATCGCATAATCCCCGAAAACCGACCGAGCGCCCAATACAAAAACAGCACAGCGGGTGTGATGATCAGCAACCGATCGTCGAGGCCAGTCAGTAGCAATCCCAGCCAGCCAATTCCCGCAAAAACCGAAACGACGAGGGGCACCCGCGTGTCAGAAAAATCCGCTTGTGATTCACCCGATTCATTCGAATCATTGATGCCGATGATCCTCATCACAATGAAAACGCAGATCGACAACAGCCCGGCAAAAGCGGTTGCTCCACCGTTCGCTGCGACATCCAGAAACAGATTGTGCGGATCGGAGATCTCTTCACTCGCCTCGGGCAATTTACAGATCAGATATTGCCATCGAAACTGACCGAGCCCAACCCCCAACACCAGATGATTCCGGATCATCGGCAGCGTGGCCGACCAATACTGCAACCGATACTGAAGCGACTTGGGGGCCTCGGACCAGACCTGATGGTCAAGGCCGCCCGCCACGACAAGTCCCCAGCCCGCCAAAAACAACCCGAAAACGGCTGCAATCGCGATCCTGTATCCGACAACCCGCTTCCGGGCGCTTGTCGACCGGGATCCGATCGCTGCCACCGGACGCGAACAGAATGACAAAACTGCAAGCCCGACAGCAGTTCCAATCCATGCGGTGCGACTTTTCGTCAGTAGCAGACACCATCCCAAAAGCACAATCAGGACACACCAGGGCACGACGCGTTTTAGCGTCCCCCGGTCTCCCTTCCTCACGTTCAAACCCTGACGCATGGTCGACAATGCAATGCTTGCCGCAAGGATGAGGCTGACGGCAAGAAAACCGCCAAAGGTGTTTGCCAGAGCAAACAGGCCCAGCGGTTCCCGACTGTCGCGCAGCCGCTTTTCAAACAGGATTGCACCTGGCCCGTCGAACGGGACATTATCGTTGGCGAGCGTCTTGCGAATCGAAGCAGCCACATCCGAATCCGCGATGCGCAAGCGATCGAACATCGCACCGTACCTGGCGGCCATTCGGGGAAAATCGATGTAGTGCTGATACAATCCCAATCCGGCGACCGATGAGCCCACCGCGACGATTCCGATCAATACCTCGCGGCGAAACGAAAGAAGCTGATTCAAGTGCTGGCGCAGCAAGAACCAGCCGCAGCCGAGCCCGGCCCATTCCCATCCGAAATTCGCGGCAGCCCGCTTGTCACCTGTTGTCATCACGATCGCAATGGCAGAAACGAGATGACCCGCGACCAGTAACCCGACGCTGATATCAAGCCACGTCGGACGAGTCAGACACATTGCCGAATTCCGGACGATCGCGGTCCAGACCAGCAACCCGACAAACCATGCCAGGACAAGCCACAGCGTATCCCCCTGCCCTGCCGATTCGGCGACGTAAAAGAATCTCGCCAGAAACAGACTCAGCAGTAACCCGCCACTGGACGACGTTAACAGCGAAGACCACTTGGCCGATTTCAGTGACGTTTGATCGGGAAGTGAAGAAGAGATCGGCATCACGCACTCTCTCGCGGTGCGGCTTCAAGAATTGCAATCAGCATCAAAATGCACCCGACACAAGCGACGACGACGACCGCTGCATTCCAGCTCGTCACCGAATACAGCGTCAATCCCAGCAGCCCGGTCGTTAACGTCGTCAATTGAACCGTCAGTACCGCCTGGACTCGCGTCAGACCCAGCGCGACCAGTCGATGCGAAAAATGCTTTTTGTCGGGTTGAAACGGACTGCGCCCCTCACGAATGCGGATCAAAACGACCGAGCATATGTCATACAGAGGGACGGCCAACACACAGAGCGGTGCCAGAATCACGTGCTGGTTTCGATCGCTGGGAGTGTAAAACGTTCCCAACAGAGTCATACAAGCGATACTGAATCCAAGAAAATAACTTCCCGAATCTCCCATAAAAATTCGGGCGGGAGACCAGTTATGACACAAAAAGCCGACCAGTGAGCCCGCCACAATCAAAAAGAAGCCACCAACAAACCAGTGAGGATCATTCGGCTTGGTCAGCATCATCACAGCAAAGATGGTGCTGACAATCAACGCGACCCCGCCAGACAAACCGTCCATGTTGTCCAGAAAATTGAACGAATTCACCAGAACCACGAACCACAGGACCGAAACGACACCACCAACCCACGGAACGCTGACGAAAACCGTCGCACGCACGCCGGACAGGACGACAGCGATCGAAACGCCAAACTGAAGTGCGATTCGCAACTTCCACGACAACGGGCGCAGATCATCGACCAGCCCCGTGATCGCCAGGACCGAGGCTGCGGCAATAATACCCCACAATTCCCGAGCCCTGAATGCAGCTCCTGCAAGGTGTTGGCTCAGTTCCAGCGGCAACCATGCGGGAGGATGTGTTCGCCACAGCAAGATCAGGACTTGTGCGGCGACGAGCGGCAATACAACCCCGCACCAGATCCCGACACCTCCCCCGAGCGGCGTTGGGACAAGATGGACTTTGCGGGCGGCAGGCTTGTCAATCAGCCCGATTTGAGGCGCGACCCACCGCATCAGCCCCGTCACCAAAAACGACACCAAAAACGCGGAAACAAGGCAACCAGCGATAAACGGCCACATGAATTCGACTTATTGCACTTTTAACTGATTAATTAAACTGTCAGAAATCCGCTCTTTTCCTGACAGTCTGATCGACATCACCCACTTTAACTGAACTTCGTCCACTCGTCCGCCATCACGAGTTTTTTCCTGACGGCGATCGCAGACAACGCACTATTCTTTCGCGTCCTTCTGAGCCTTACGACAAGCCTGCACAATTTTATTGAAAAATGCCGTGACCTTTGTTTTCATCGTCTCGGGAACAGTTCCATTCGCCAGCGCCTGAATGGCAATGGTCCCCAGCGTTCCGTCTTCGTCCCAGACGATCGCGGTGTATTCGTCACCTTCCTTGTCGACATCCCTCGAAATGATTCGTACGCGACATTTCAGTTCACTGACCATTTTTTCGTTGGCTTTTTCGACTTTTTCAGCCACCTGAAAATAGATCAGAACAACAACCAGCGCCGTACTGCGTTTCACCTGAGCCTGAGTTTTGACCGGTGTCCAGCCCGCTTTCTTGATCAGATTCTTTTCGACCTGACCGACGACAAAATCAGTGACTCGACCATTCGGATCGAATGCAAACGGCAGCATCACGATGATGGCATCATTGATTTGACTTAACAACAAGTTCCCACGCGATGTCCCTGCCAGATTCTCGGCGCGGGCGAATCGGTCTGTATATTTCGCGGGAAGCGCTTCCGCCGAAAGAGGTGTCAAAGTTGCACCCCGCTTTTCGATCACATCGCGGATGTCCGTCGCCGACGCGGCAAAATTCAGATTCTCACCCTCGACCTTGAAGCTGTTGACTCCGACCACCTCGCCCCGCATATTCACCAGTGGACCGCCACTGTTGCCCGGTGAAATGGGAGCCGTCGTCTGCAGAAAACTGCCTGCCTTTCGGGCGGTGAATTCAGGAGTGTGACGAATGGCCGAGATGATTCCGTCTGAAGCGGTAAACGAAAGTCCCTTGGGGGCTCCGAACGCCATCACCTTCTCGCCCTTCTTCGGAAGTTCTTTGGCGACGCGGACCTTGAGCAGTTTGGAGGGGTCGAGGTTGATCTTGATGATTGCCAGATCCCGATCCTTGTCCACTGTAGTGAAACCAACAACGTCCGATTTTTCACCCGATTCGAACTCAACCACGGCCGATGTTGCCTCTTCGATCACGTGATAGTTTGTCATGATGCTTCCGTCTGGATCAATGACGAAACCGCTGCCGATGCTGCGTCCGTGGTCAGTTTTGACCGAGATGCGGACAACTGATTTTTCAAGCAACACCACCAGATCCGGGGTACTTAACTCAACCAGCAGTGCATCCTTGGGTGGTACCGTGGCTGATGACGCCGGGTTGGCGACAGCAGGCATGGCATTTGCCGAATTCGTGGCTGCTGCCGGAACCGTAAAGACGGTCGGATTCTGATTTGACATTTGCCCGGCGGAACCCGCACCGGGCGATTGTGGAGCCCCCGGAGCCTGATGACCTGACGCTGGCGTACCCATCCCCGGAGCACCCGGCTGCATCGTCATGGCAGCCATTTGCGGCATACCATTCGGCACTGGTGCGGGAGATGCCGGTGTCGATTGCGCAACAGGTGTTTGGGGTGCCTGAGGCAGGCCGCCACCACCGCGATTCAGTGCGAATATCAGCACCGCCACCACGACGACCGCGCCGCCTCCGATGGCGAGACCGATGGCCATCCCGGAGGAATTTCCGGACTTGCTACTCCCTTTTTTCGACTTCGACTTCTTGCCACCGGCAGATCGACGCGGTGATTCAGGTTCGTCAACCGGTTCGGCAACGATTCGAACTCCTTCGCCGCACTCCGGGCACTTGACACGTTTTCCAGCCAGATTCGAACCGACAGAAAACTGATTCGAGCAGGAACTGCACGTTGCAGGTATTTTCATGGCAAGACTTCGCCTCTGCGTAGCAACGCATTTGAGTTCCGAACAGTCGATCACATGGATGCTAACAATTGCACTGTGCGAACGCCAATGAAATGAGTCCTCGAAAACGGGGCCCGGCTGTGATACTGTCGTCGGGTCCAGGTCAGACACTGTCACAGTGTCGTGGCACCGCTATTGATTCGCACCGTTCGGAGATTATTTCAGAGATGGAAACGGTATTGCCACCCGAGATCAAACTTCCACCCCGTTATTGGGCGTTGGCAGTGATGTTGTTACCGATTCTGCTCTTCCCTTACATTCCCTGGTGGATCCGGGTGCTGGCCTGCTTTTTGCCGACGGCGCTGAGCGGTACTTACCGGGTTTCGACGGTCAACGGAGACAAGTTCCGCACGCAGCCCTATTTTGCATTCATGCCACTCAAGCCGGAGAAATGCAATCTGCCGAGCGTTGTCTACGTGGAAACAAAATACAACGCAGGCGGATCAGGAATCCCTGCGTTTCTGATGTCCGGCCCTCTAAAAGTCGTCTTCGGACTTCTTTTCGAGATGCTGATCCCGGCCATCGGCGGAGCCTACGAAATCTGGCTCGTCACAGCCAAGGGCCGTGAGATCAACGCATGGCAAGGCCTTAGCCAGCAACATTTTGAAGAAAACCTTGCCCTGCTCGCCGCCCGCTCCGGCGGCGAAGTCCGGGGACGCACAAGGTAATGCTTCAGCTGTAGGTTATGCTTCAGCATATCTGCCGCACATCTCACCGGCCACAATTCTGGCCCCACGGCCCCGGTTACTTCCCCATACCAAATTCGGCACGCGATTCTGCGTCAAGCAAACCCCATAGCCCAATGGCGCCAAGAGGCAGGAAAATGGTAGGAAGGTAAATTCCCAGGACAAGAATTCCGGCCAACCATGCCCAAAACCATCTGCGGTGAAGACCATACACGATCACTTCGACACCAACGGCGAGCATCAAACAAAAAATGCCGAACCCAATGGCAATCGGGAGCTTGTATTCATTTTCGCTGATGGAAAGTAACAGCGAAGGGAGCAGCAGCGCAAGCAGGAAGTAGACGCCTGCACTGAGATGCAGGCAGACGATTGACATACCAATTCGGTGTTTCATGACGGGTGTCCATGCGGTCGCGTCGAACACAAAAAGAGAACGTGCTGATTTTCATGTGCAAATGCCAGCTCGTAAAAGCAACCCCAACGGGAAACGCCGTGAACATAGCGACAATTGGTATCAAGCGATTATCAATTGGCAGACGGTTTACAATCGTTTGAAGGCAAGTCTTGGCGCCATCCAGTGAAAAAACGGGGACTGACTCCAGGTTTTCCTGGAGCCAGTCCCCGTTTGTCATCACGCCAGAATTTCGTCGATGCATTTCCCGTGATCGATGTCCAGCCGCTTCCTGCCGGGGACCTCAAGCTGTCGGGAATCGAGTCCCATTTGTTTCAAAATGGTCGCGTGAATATCGGTGACATAGTGACGATTCTCGACCGCGTGAAAACCGATTTCATCGGTCGCGCCGTGAACG
>JANXOO010000215.1 GCA_025353525.1 Schlesneria sp.
AGCAAGAGCGAGTCGTACGAGATGTGCCAACTCGCCAGTTCGGCGAACCAGGTTTGCGGATCGCCACCGGGGACGAACCACGCAGCAGTTTCGCGCAGCGCGGCATGGGCGGGTACGATTTGCAAGGTGACCTGCATCTGATTCTTCACTTCCTTCGACGGACTTTCCACATCCCAGCGACGAGTCTATCGCAATCTCGCTGCAAACGGTTTGAGAATTGTCTCTTCAATCTCACTGGCATCGATACGAACGCCGATTTGTTCCCTATAGAAGTACGAACCGAGCATCCGTCCGTCGCTGACCCATACGGGGACCGCACCTTCAACCAGCAGGAATGTGACCTCGGGAATCGACCGGTCCGAACTTCTCAGACTGAGCAAGCCACGCGCATCGATCCAGACTCGGCTGCCATCATTCCAGACGGCGACTTGCAACGAATAGTAGTTGTCGCGGCGATTCACGGGTTCGAACACTTGCGAGAGAACCGGTATCGGTGGCGCATCGGACTTCCTCAGCACAAGTTCACGATGACTGGTTGCCAAATTCCAATAGCTGTGATTCTCCGTGACGACGATCAATTGCCCATCCCAAACCAGGACGCGAGACAGTCGGTGAATCGTCGTCGGCCCCTTCTGAAATAGATCGGCATCGAATTGAGCGAGATGAGCATGTGCCGTGGGGGCCGTTCGGCGGCTCGCCAAATGGACCACCCAATTCGAGGAGATTTGTCGGTCGCTGGTCGGTTTGGTTCGGTTGATCAGTAGCCGCTGACGATCGGTTTGTGCGTCGAGAACGCGCGTGATGGACCCGTGGTCAAGCAGAAACGTGTCGACTGCCGGGTCGGACGAGTGAGCGATTGAACCGTCGCGATAGAGGATCGAGGGGCCATCCTTTCCACAGTCGTCGAACAACGTCTCCACATGAGCGGACGGCAGGAATTGGATCGGAATCCGCCAAAAATCCAAATACGTGCCGTCGTAAGCAACGGTGTACCACTCGCCTTTGCTGTTGACGAAAAAGCGTCCACGAGACCAACTCATTCCCACGGGAATGGAATTTATGGCCAATAGTCCGCCCGTAGCCACTGCAAACGTTTCCACGACATCGTCATAGATCACGCACACAATGTCACCACGGATCGTCGCCGCACGAATCGGATTGCTCTTCTTCGATTCCGGCAACAAATTCGATTTCAATGAGAGGACTTGAACAACGAATTGACGGCGGTCGATCGAAAACAGATAAATTGTTCGTTCCGATTCCCGATAGATCACGGCCAGTACCCCGTCCCTCGACTCATGCGACCAACTGCAGAGGAATCTGCCAAACGGAAGCCCCTCCGCCAATTGCAGGGCGCCGCGCCGGAGATGGTCGAGGTACATCAGCCGATGGTCTTTGGAAAGCACCATGATTCCGTGGTCGAAGTATTGAGCCGTTGGATCTTCTTTCGTCACGAAAATCGATGCGCCGTGGTCATCGAACATTTCCAAAGTCAGGTCGGGCAAGACGCTCCAACAGACGGCTTTGGAAAAGTCGCTCATTGTTCCGAATGGCATTCGGAACGGAAACCGGGGGATGCGAAGGACTGCCGGAAGGTTCTCGTCGGCCGCTGAATCGATGACCAGGGGTCTCGACTTGGAAGTCGGCTTCACCAAGTCGTCGAGATCGAGTTGCATCGACGAGATGCATTTGCGACCTCGATCACTTCGCAACCAAAACTCGAATTCGCCCGTCCGGCTCACCGTCCCCAGATAAAAGGGTCGTCCATTGGCTTGTACGAGGGCACGTTGAAAGTCAGGATCGTCCCAGACTGCGTTCGATGTCAGAATCACTGCATCGGCCGATGTACCGCTGGACTCGACCAATTCAATGAACGTACTGAGGGCTTGTCCTGGATGAACATCGGGCTCTAATGCTTCGAGATGAGCAACCAATCCGTTTCGCGAAGCGAGATCAATAGGCACGACCTCGGTCCCAGACGCTCGATAGACCGCGCATGTTGACGCTTCGCTTCCCGAGGCGGCCAGGGCGAGTGCCCCTGCGGAAGCAAACAAACGTGGAACTCCCCACATTCTCAGTCCAGCATCGATCAAGACAAAAGTATGCTGCGGCGGATGACTCGGCGGGACCTCGCGACGGAGATAGAGTGCTTCGTTCAAGGCCAGCCGTGTGGCGAGCATCAGGTCGTCGTGAGCCAATTCACTGATCAGCAACCGGTCAAGTGATCCGCGATTCGTGAGATCCGACACACCACCGAGTTGCAGGTCTTCGGCATCAGAGACGGCTCGCGGGATTTGCACGACCGCTGACAGATTTCTTGCGATGCGGGCCAACCCGCCCAATTCGTCGTCCGAAGCAAGCCATTGC
>JANXOO010000282.1 GCA_025353525.1 Schlesneria sp.
TTCAACTACCAGAACTCGCATTTTTCAGTTTCCTTGATCGATTTTTTGGCTGCAACAAAAGTTTCTGATTCAGGACAGCACGCGATGTGACGTTCGAAGCATACAAATTTTCAAAGGATGCCGTGCTTTGAATGATATTCCGATGTTCCTCGCGAAAACAGGCTTGTGAATTAATCCCGCTCCCTTGCCTCGACGATTTTACGTCGTGTATCGTCGGAAATGCCATTCCCAAAACGAATATACAGCCATCAAGGCTGTGAAGCACCGCGTCAACGACACCTGTCGGGGATGTAAGACTGCCACTGCTTCTCGTGGAATTCCCGATGGCGTATATTCGCGGCGATTCAAACTGATCGGAAGTGTGACGAAGGAGCGATGTCGTTCTCGTGCAAGATTCTCTCAACCAGGATAATTCAGCGACCATAGTTGGCAACCCCGATATCGCCGTCGAACTGAAACGCCTGGTCGAACGGGCGGGGGCGCTCCTGCCGTCTCAGGGGCCGATTACCGCGTTTGTATTTCTGAATACGCTGCAAGCGCTCGAAAACCTTCCTTTCGACCAGGGTGTTCAGAAGGGAGCGAGCCTTTTCCGCTGCCAGCCGTATTTGACGGAGGACATCTATCGGGAAAAACTTGCCCAGGATCGCATCTGGCTCGCCGACCTGGCCATCGCACTTCGCCGCGACTTGAAAGAACATTCGACGGAAACAATTGGTTCGCTTGTCACCCGGCATGAACTGCGACTGGCGATGTTGCAGTACCCCATGCGAATGGGGCCGACGGAAGAATTGCAGTGGTTCGTGGCTGAAACTGATGCGCTCACGAAACTTCGCAACGATGCTCCGTCGTCGGTGCAGGAACGATTCCTGACCGAAACCAGGCATTGGGTGATGCGAGATCTTCGCATTGATCCCGCGAGTCGATTTTCGACGAGCAACGCAGCTCCGGACGATCAACCGTTACCGATTGTAGAATTGATTGATCGTTTCGGGCGAGCATCGATCGAGCGATGGAGCAATGCCACGTGGCAGGCGTTTTCCTTACAGGCACTTTGGCGCACATGCCGAAACGGAATGTTCGGGGCTGCTCCCAGTGTAGAAATGCAGGTTCACCCGATTCGGCATCGCGACATTTTGCTCGCTGCGACCGAATTCGACACCGACAGCCTGGTCCATCCGCTGTTAATCAGGTTTTGTGCGGCGTTTGCTGACCAGGGATTTGCCAACTGGTCGTTACCGCATCGAGAAGACGGAATTTTCAAGTCTTTCATCACTCTCTACTCTCAAGCTGGTGGTCCTCCAGACAAATGGATGGGCTCGCTGAGTGACGAGTTGTCCCGAATCGCATCGTCGAAAATGAGCCCCGTCGAATCGCTCATCGAATCGCTCGAACTGCTCGGTGTTTCCCCGACTGAATGGGACGGCTTTATCACTGCAAGCCTCCTGGCGTTGCGAGGTTGGGCCGGATTGATCTGGCAATTGGAGGTTCGGCCGGATCGGCAGGCGCACTCCGCGGTGCCCGGAAGTCTGCTGGAATTTCTGTCGATTCGACTGATTCTGGATAGAATCGCTCTTTCTTATGCCTCGAAATTGTGTGCGAAATTCACCGGGCCATTGATCGAGTTGCGACAGGTTGTTGGTGCCAGCCTTCCCATGTATTCGCAAACGAGTGTCGAGCAGCGAGCGTTCCTGATCTTCCAATTGGCACAAGTTCTCGGCTGGTCACCCGCAACCCTCGGTCGACTTGGTGCGAG
>JANXOO010000287.1 GCA_025353525.1 Schlesneria sp.
GGAATGGGACGATCGGCTGTTTGGGCTTCTACCAGCTTGGCCAGCTTCTGACCTTCCTGATGGACGAATTTGAGGTCCGCAGCATGACTGGCGAGCCACAGAATCAGTTCGTCGAGAAACAGAATGAGCGCGTCGTATCCAAGATTCTTCGCGTGACGGCTGATGACCGACAAACCTTTGTCGAGCGACACGAACGCTTCGCCGCGTCCGCCAGCTTGAGTGTCGTAGGAGCCGAAGAACTTACCCACGAGCGCGCTGATGAGTTGTGATCGTTCTTCGGAACCGGGGTCAGCCCCAACAGCACTCTCGAATCGAGCGGCGTTCCAGCCGGCATCAACGTCACCGAAGTCGCTGGTGCCCCCGGTCCCCTCGCCGAGAGCCGCGAAGAAGACGTCGTCTCCCATCCGCTGCCGAAGCGACTCCGCATCCTGAAACAGACCTTCCGCCAGGTAGACACCGGGAATCGGAGCGTCAGGATGTGTACGGCGGATGTATTCCACGTATCCGCCAAGAATGCCCGATTCAACATCGTGAGCACCGATCATGTGATAGGGAACAAGCAGGATTTTCTTGCCAGCGATCCAGGGATTGTGCTTCTGAATCGTGGCGGCCAGTTCCGGAATCCCACGGGCAGTCGAATCACCGGACAGAATCAGGTGCAGAATCGCCATGAAATGGCTTTTGCCGCTGCCGAAGCTGCCATGCAGATACGTCGCCTTGCTGGTGGCTCCTTGGAGCGAGCCACGGATGAAGTTCAGCGCATCATCGAACGCTCGCACAAGCTGAGGTGTTGGTACATAGGAACCCACCGTCGCCTGCGGATCGTTTACACCTTCGGTCAGGCGCAGCACGAACTGCCCCTTGTCGATGTGCTCAGGGATGTCGATTAGTTCTTTGAGGAGTGTCATTGAGGAGTGTCCATCACGCTCAGGTCAGTTCGAGCAGGTTCACGAGGAAGTCCTGAACGGCCTTGACTCGGACGATGTTCAAGTTGCCGTCCCGAAACCATTTGTTGTCTTGGATCGAAGTCTGAATCGCCTTTCCGGGTCGCAGCACACTGGCGATGGCTCCGACGATTGCCTTGTTGTGAACTGGCGTTTTCGTGAGATCTTCGCCGTCACCGTGTTCGAGCGTTGCGTCGTTCCTGGCCGCCTCAACATGCGACCTCGCACTAGTCAGGACGTTGGGATAAGCCGCTTGGGCACACTCGATGAGCAGGTCTTCCAGGCTGCCGACACTGGTGTTGTCGGGAAGAACAAAGGCACCGAAACGCGGGGGGCCGGCAGTGACATCTCCCGGTAAATCCGGCAGCGCAAAGCCCTTGGCGTGCATTTCCCGCTTGATCGCGGCGTATCGGTCGGCGGCCTGAATCTCACGGTCCGTGTCAAGAATGACTCCAACACCTGTCATTTGTGTGAAATCAATGAATGTCGAGTTCTCCTGTACCGTCGCCACCAATCGAGAATCGCCGACGGCGCTATGCACCGCAATCGCGTGAGACTGGCTTTGCAGGAACAGCGGAACTGGAACTTGCTTCTGCAAGTCGCCCCCGTGCGGAAAGGTTCGCGGCACCAATGGCAGCATGTTGCTGTCGAGGTCTTTCTCCCACTGCACTCGCTTCAGTCCAAAGGGACTCAGGAGCCGGTAGACGAACTCGACATCATGCGGACCTTCAACCACCAGGTATCCGTATTTCGGCATGGTTACCTCACATCCAATCCGCGCTCACGCCGAAGTCGGAGCAACAGCTCGCCGGGAATGCGCTTCACCCGTGTCTCTTGTTCTGTCTGATCAATGTGAAACGTCACCAAGTCGTCGATGCGATCGGTCACAGACTGAGCAATGGCATCCACGGCCTCAAGGCTGTGCGTCGTAGCGATGATCTGCACGTCGAACTGCCTGGCTGCATTGGCGAGCCATGCGAAGACTCGCTGCAACGCGCTGACATGGATTCCTGTTTCAATCTCATCAATCAGCAGCACGCCGCCGCCCTTGAGTGCATGAAGTGTGCTGGCCAACAACACCGCCCGCCGCAGCGCGTCGCCAAAAATGGACAGCGGGGCAGGCCCCAGTCGTTTGTGGTTGAGATAGATCGCAGGACGCCCGCCACGAAACGACGCAATCTTGATATCGACGATGTTTGGATCGAACTGCCGAATCAGCTCCAGAACGTGGTCTTGTCCCTGTTTCGGATCAGTTAAGGACGGAAACAACTGTTGCGAGTGCGACCGCACTTGCAATCGATTGAGTTGGTAGGAGTAGGGAGTGAGCGTGTCCGTTGGCAAGTTCCCACCAAGTCGCAAACGAGAAGGCCGTCCAACCATCCGATCTTCTTCCCAGACCTGTATCACGATCGGTTCGAGCGTCGAATCGAACAAGGTTGCTTGTCCCGATATAGCGTCACTTTCAACATGGTGTGCGATCTCGGCACCACGCCACTGCTCGTCCATTTCAAGTGCTTCCCCGGTGCGGTTCCGCTGCCGAGCAAGCCGCTCCAATTCCTTGGCACTGGGCTCACCAATGATGTCCTTGTAGTCGACGCGGAGCTTCCTCAATGGAAATGCCCCGGAACATTTCATCTCGCAGTGACACTGGAACATGAACTCCGCGTCCGCGAGTTTTCCCGTTTGACGAAAGCACCAACGAAGTGACTGAATGCGAGTTTCGTCGAGTCCGCCGAAATCACGCCGTCGAACCATCGCCAGCCATTCAAATGGTTCATAGGGATTACAGAGAATCGACAACGCCTCCAGCACGCTGGTTTTGCCAGAGTTGTTTTCGCCAACCAGGATGTTGAGTGGACCGAGTCCATCGAGCGCAAGATTTCGCAGTCCGCGAAATCCATCGATCGAGACGTTGTCCAGAGAGTGTTGAGGCATTTCTTTGCTCCTTCGCGCGGTATTGCGTCGGGCTTCCTGTGTTCGGGGGTCAGTTGGACTTTCGGCCTCGTCGTCCCGTTTTGGCGGGTGGCGTCCAGGCTTTGATTTCGGGGAGAGTTTTGTTGAGTTGGCGGGCTTCTTCGTTCACGAAGCCTTCAAAGTAGTCGCCCATGAGCATGCCGTCGAAGGCGGCGTCGGGTTCGTTGTGCCATTGCGTAAGCCAGGGGAGCAGTTCGATCAGGCAGGCGAGCAGTGGAATCAGGCGGGCATCGTCGGTGCCGCCGAATTCGGTTTGGACTCGGACATAGTAGGCGCTGATGGCTCGGGCTTGTTGCAGGTGATCGTATCCGTCCCAGGAGATGACCGATGTGCCGTCCGGGCCTTCGCAATACGGGAAGCTGATCCAGCGTTCCTTGGGAACGTCGAGC
>JANXOO010000306.1 GCA_025353525.1 Schlesneria sp.
ATCAACGTTTCTGAAAGTCGGTCCTGGAAATGTTCCGAAAGAGATTTCGATTCCGGAAGTTCATCCGCCGAAACCCGCAAAACCATGGGGCTGGCTGAATCGGGAATTTCTGACTCGAGGAAACTCATACGATCCGCTTGAGGCGGGAATCATGGTCGGGTTGTGGGGGAGCTTTTGGCTGATCGGGTTAACCGGAGTCATGGCAGTTCCGCTGGGAGTCGGTGCGGCGATTTACCTTGAGGAATATGCCAAGCCGACGCGACTCACGCGGCTGATTCAATTGAATATCGCCAATCTGGCGGGGGTCCCCTCCATCGTTTATGGCATCCTGGGCTTTACTGTCTTCTCACGAATGTTCGGGCTGTTTGACGGCGAAAAAACGGTATTGTCGATTTCTGCAGGGTGGTTTAATCCGATCGACATCGCACTTCCGTTTGGCCCCGTTGTATTGTCAGGGGCCTGTACGCTGGCGCTGCTCAGTCTTCCAGTGGTTATTATTTCGTCACAAGAAGCGTTGCGAGCGGTACCTGCGTCCCTGCGACATGCGGCCTATGCGCTCGGTGCGACGAAATGGCAAACAATCTGGCATCAAGTCCTTCCTGCCGCTCTTCCAGGGATATTGACGGGAATCATTCTGTCACTTTCGCGAGCAATCGGAGAAGCCGCACCGCTTGCCGTGATCGGTGTTGCGGCGCAACTGAGTTATGCTCCGGGTCGAATCACCGGCGTCAGCGACCTGATTCAAAATCCGGATAAACTCGTTCGGGCCCCGTTCGACCGGTTTACGGCGCTCCCGATCCAGATCTATAGTTGGGTGAACGAGGCCGCACCGAATTTTGAGCATGTGGCGGCGGCAGGAATCCTCGTGTTACTCGCAGCGTTGTTGTCGATGAACGGGATTGCCATTTTTATCAGGCAGCGATTTCAGCAAAAAAACCAGTGGTAGTTACGAATTACAGTCATGGCTCTCATTAAAAAATTCACCCAGTTTGTTGAATCGCCGGGCAATGCTGCCACCGGCAACGGTGCCGTGTCGAGCCTTCCAAAAATTGAAACTCGGGGGATGAGTTTCTTTTATGGCACGAAACAGGCACTGCACGATATCAATCTGAAAATTCAGGATCGCGCTGTAACGGCTCTGATCGGCCCGTCAGGATGCGGAAAAAGCACGTACCTGCGATCGTTGAACCGGATGAACGACATTATCGAAGGGACCCGGGTGACGGGTGACGTGCTCCTCGACGGCGAAGACATCTACGATCGCGAAGTCGACGTGGTATCGTTGCGCAAACGGGTGGGGATGGTCTTTCAGAAATCGACCCCGTTTCCCAAGTCCATTTTCGACAATATCGCGTTCGGTCCACGAATTGCCGGCCTGACAAAGAAATCGGAATTGCAGTCAATCGTCGAACGATGCCTGAAGCAATCGGCTCTTTGGAATGAAGTGAAAGATCGGCTGAAGGATTCGGCCATGGCGTTGTCAGGTGGTCAGCAACAGCGGTTGTGCATCGCCCGCGCACTGGCAACCAATCCCGAAGTGTTGCTCATGGACGAACCGGCCTCGGCGCTTGATCCCGCGTCGACTGCTCGCATCGAAGATCTCATTTTCGATCTGAAACAGAATTATACGATCGTCATTGTGACACATAACATGCAGCAGGCGGCTCGCGTCAGCGAATTGACGGCCTTCTTCTGTATGGGGCGACTCGTGGAAATCGGTCAAACAAAACAATTGTTTACGAATCCGACCGAGAAGGAAACGGAAGACTATATCACCGGTCGTTTCGGTTAATCGGTCTGACGATTGCGATAACGACCATTACGAATGCTCTCGACATAGCCCGATAACCGGGGAGAACCCAGATTGTCAATTCACTTGATTCGCGACCTCGACGACCTGCATCGGATGCTCTTGACGATGTGTGCTCGCGTCGAGGAAATGATCCATTCGGCCGTCGATGCACTGCACAAACCCAACTATGATCGCGCAAAGCAGATCATGGCGGCGGACGACGAAGTCGACCGAATGGATGTTCAGGTCGAAGAAGAATGCCTGAAGCTGTTGGCATTACATCAACCGGTTGCCATCGACCTCAGGCGAATCACGACAGTTTTGAAAATCGGAGGCGAACTTGAACGCGTTGCCGACCTTGGTGTCAGCATCGCTGAACGGGCCTGCGGAATCGTCAGTTGTCCGCAGATTTCGGTACCGGAAAACATGAAAGACATGTCCCGGCAGGCGCTCGACATGCTCCATCGCAGTATTGATGCCTACGTCCATCTCGATGTGCGCACGGCACGCGAAGTCTGCGTCCAGGACGAAACCATTGACGAATTGAACCGGATCATCATCGACGAACTGACTCAGTTGATGAAAGCTAACCCGGAACTCGTCGAACCGGCATTGCACTTGTTTTCCGCGTCGCGACAAATCGAACGCATTGCC
The DNA here is from genome assembly GCA_025353525.1 of Schlesneria sp. Taxonomy (GTDB): domain Bacteria; phylum Planctomycetota; class Planctomycetia; order Planctomycetales; family Planctomycetaceae; genus Schlesneria. The sequence continues at coordinate 2,447 of JANXOO010000306.1, forward strand.
GATCACGCCACGAATATCGCGGAGGATGTAGTTTACCTGGTTCAAGGCGAAATCATTCGCCACCGTAACCGGTTTACGAAGGTTTCCTGAAGATCCCGTTTGATCCATTCATCGATCCGAATAGTAGAGGTCCAATGAGCAAACAAAAGATTCTGATCGTCGAAGACGAGCGGACTTTGCAAGAAATTCTGACCTATAACCTCGAACGCGAGGGATTTGAAGTCGCTTGCGCGAGCGACGGTCAGGATGGCATTCGCCGCGCGCGGTCGTTCGAACCCGATCTGATCATTCTTGATCTGATGCTGCCAGTGATCGATGGGCTGGAAGTCTGTCGCCAGTTACGAGCCGACGTGAAGACCAAAGCGATTCGGGTCCTGATGCTGACGGCGCGCAGTGAAGAAGTCGACGAAATCGTCGGGTTCAACATGGGTGCTGACGACTACGTTACCAAGCCCTTTAAAGTCAAGCCGCTGGTTCATCGGATCAAAGCCCTGCTGAGACGATCATCAGAGGATCAGCAATCGCGAGATCGCCTTTCGATTCACGGAATTGATGTCGACAGAATCCACCATACGGCGAAAGCGCGAGACGTGGTACTCGATTTGACACCGACGGAATTCAGGTTGTTGTGGACACTCGTTCGTGCGGCTGGAAGACCGTTCGGACGAAACGAATTGATGGATCATTGTCGGGGCGAGGATGCCAATGCACTCGAACGAACAATCGATGTTCACGTGAGATCGCTCAGACACAAATTAGGCGACCTCGGCGATGTGATCGAAACGGTCCGAGGCGTCGGCTATCGGTTTCGTAGTGAAAGTGAATCGCCGCTTCCGATGAACACCGAGCCAACCGAATAGTCCCGGGCGACCTGTCCGGTGCAGTGTCGATCCCGGGTTCAGTCGGCTGCGGTTGCTATTTCTTTTCCTTGATGCTGCTCTCTGCCGCTTTTTTGGCAG
>JANXOO010000376.1 GCA_025353525.1 Schlesneria sp.
TACTGGCTACGCGATAACGCCGAAACCATGATTCGCCTCCGTGCCTGGGTCAAAGCCGGACGAGCCGAAGAACTCTTTCAGCAAACGACTTGCGTCACACCGGCACTCGCGATGTAATCCCTACGATTGAAGAATCCGCCCCTGGATCTCTCAATGGCTTCAAACCCGACCGCGCGTGGTATAAATTTGGTTTCCATTCCCTGCGAGTTGCCCTTTTCTTCGCTCAGTACCACGGCGGGTCGCCGTTGCGTCAATCACTCAAACGGCAATCGCTGCTACTCCACTCGGTCACCTGGCGGATTTCGGGAACGGATTCGTCGCCGTTGACCACCTTGAACATCGCCGCGGCCGAATCTCGTCCAAATCGCTTCTGCTTTTGGCGAACCACTGGATAACCCAGGTAGACCAGGATGTAGTTTGGGCGGGAAAATGACAGGATTTCGTACCATACACAGTTGTCGCTGTGGTCCCACTCGATCAGAAACCGCTCTTCGCCACGCTGGATATGGCCTGGCAGAGTTCCGTATGCAAAGCCGAATCTGTTGATCGGCCCTGTTTCGTTGATGACGTAGACGATCTGACAGCAATTGAGCCACCACATTCCCGCACCTTGCCCCATGACCGCCACAACTTCGCCGGGCTGGATGGGAGTCTCCGGCGACCATGCCGCAACCCAGCCGAGATTGAAGTGGTCCCATCGTCGCAGTGCGGCGATTGCCGACTGAAATGAGGCTTCGCCCTGCCCCAACAGAATGCGGGTGCGATCGACCACGAAACCCGCTGGCGACGTGGTCGCGGTGGCCCCAACTGCCGAATACGAGAAACCGAGTTTGGCTTGTTTCGCGATAAAACCACGGATTGATTCAACGGACGGCTTTCGGAACGACAACATGCGTTACCTTTTCGTCATCAGGGAGTTGTTCTGTCAATTGACCTGTGAACAAAGGCGGTTCCTTCCATGCCACTCATGGTCGATCCCTCGCATCAGCAATGCGCAATCGAATTTCACCGAACCGGGCGGGAACATCGCCTGATCTTCAAAAAAGCTGGATTGTACGTTATCCACCGCCAATGGTTGCACTTGCCAGTTGAAGCTGCGAAGTTCAATTCCGTCAAACTGCCCCGGTTTCGATGTGACAGAATATCCCAGTGATCCGCGTTCAAAGAAGCCGGACGCCTCATTGATCGAGCTGAAAACCGAGTCCTTTGGAATGTCCCCCGTGACGTGCCCCTCCACCAGCAAGTGCGTGCAATGGTCATCGCTGGTCAGTTCGATCCGGTAGTGATCATCGTGTTCCTGAACATTGAAACGGGCATGACTTTGCTTACCGGGGAATAGCCGACCGCCCATCAAGGTGTTGATTCTGGACGATGTGTCTCGACGAGGAACGAAAACTCCTTCCTTCGTACCTTCGTTCGTGTCCCACTCCACAGCGATCCGATGGGCGGCATTTTCAGAAGAAAGACCTGGAAACACCGGCATAAACCTGGGCCGAATGTGCTTCAAACGGATCAGGCAGACTCCCGCCATGCCTGATCCGTTGACGATTTTAGGACGGAACGGTGCCGGGAGCAGTCGTGAGAGTACCTCGGGCTTTACCCGGTAATTCACCAGAATTCTGCGGTCGATGAGTCCACGGATCACGGGGATTTGCATGGTTGGTTTGTTCCTTGTCGGGTTAACCGCATCTCAGGACTCTGATTAACAAGCCTAACCGATTTTGTACGCATGACATACTGTGTCCGCATTGTCCCGAAGCGGACTACGTTCAACGGAACAACGACTATTTGCGTGTAGACAATGGCGTTTGCTTGCAGGCGAGCGGGGGATGTTAATTCCCTGATTTTTTCTTGACCTGGAATGTGTATTTTTTCTTCGACTATTAGCGGAATGTGATCACCGAAGGCGAGTCGTCAGGGGATTGACATCCTCTCTCGCCTGGTTGGACATCACACCTGTGTCAAATGATGGTGACGGCGCTTGCATCAACGACTTTTTCATTCTTGAATCGGACTTTGCTGTCTGCCCGGTGAATCCGCAAAAATCAGGTGCGATGTTGCTGGATGACGTGTATCATCATCGGCACGGTGTTTTTGCCGAGTATTGGTTGATCGTGAGATTTGTCGATGCGGCGCGAAAAAGGTGAATGATGGCCTCTGATCGCAGAACCTGGCTTGTTATCGCGATTGTTGCCGGAATTCGGTATTCCAACGCGACGGCCTTCTCTGATGACTCGGATTACTCGAGCAAGGTGTTGCCGCTGCTGAATGAACGCTGCTATTCATGCCATAGCCATGTCGCTCGAAAATCTCGCGGAGGATTGGCGCTCGATTCTCGTGATGCGTTTCACGGCCGCGATCAGCAAACTGTCGCCCGGCCTGCCAGGGACCACAGCCGCACCGCTATCCCCACCTGCCAGCAACGCATCACGAGAATCGAGCGCCAATCCTCCGCGAGATTTTCGAGCGGCATGGCTATGGCATGAATAGCAGCGTTCATTCAGCAGCGGCAAAACCTTGCTTGAGTAATCCGAGTCATCAGC
>JANXOO010000383.1 GCA_025353525.1 Schlesneria sp.
GGATTGAATCTGCAGGCCGCGAATACCGTCATCAACGTCGACCTGCCATGGAATCCCGCCATTTTGGAACAGCGGATTGCACGCGCGTACCGAATGGGCCAGAAGCGGGCCGTCGATGTCTACATCCTGGTGACCGAACAGACGCTCGAAGAACGTCTGCTGGCGACACTGGCGGGAAAGCACGAACTGGCACTGGCGGCACTTGATGTTGAATCTGAAGTGGACGAAGTGCAATTGGAAAGCGGCCTGACTGAACTGAAACGCCGTCTCGAAGTGTTGCTTGGAGCCAAACCGGAAGCACCGATCGACGACAGTCTGAAGCGTCAGGAGGAAGCAGAAATCCAAAAGTTGGCAAGGCAGCAGCAGGTGTCAACAGCGGGAGGTCACTTGCTGGCCAGCGCGGTCGAATTCCTGAGTGCCATGATTCCTGCACGTCCGGAAACAGATGCCTCGAAACAGGTCGCCGAATCGCTGAAGCAGGGTCTTGCCGACTGCGTTTCCCGAGACGAAACGGGAAAGGCAAAGCTCAGTTTTGCAATTCCGGACGAATCGATTCTGGAACGATTGGCCGAGACGTTATCAAAGTTGCTCGTTCGGTGACATTTATTCTGCGGTGACGACTTCCAGTTTCAATTTCCCGATGACCGTCATCAGGGGTGCGAAACCGCTGAGGGCTGCTGGCCCCGTATCGCTCAGGCTTGATTCGGCGAGCTTGATATGTGCTGCACCGATTCCGCCCTGTCCGAGTGTTGCGTCGAGCGGAATCCAGTGGCCGTCGAGATTGGCTTCCGTCCACATGTGGCCACCGAAAGCAAACAAGCGGTCTGCGTAGACCAAGCCGACGACAACGCGTGACGGTATTCCTTTGGCTCGCAACATTGCCGCCAGCAGGACGGCATGTTCCGTACAGTCTCCCTCAAGATTGCGAGCAACCTCCGCCGCCGAAGCCATCGCAGTCGAAAAGTTTTTTGATGTCAGTTTCTGGTGAACGTAGGTTTCCATGCGCCGGGCGATT
>JANXOO010000385.1 GCA_025353525.1 Schlesneria sp.
ACCCCGGATCGCAGTTCGATGACCGGACCTGTTACAGACAGTCTGGCCGCGCACCGGTATCGGCTGCCGCACGATTTGTGTCAATTGCTGCTCCCCGCGATTTGCGCCACGGGACGCATCCGGATACTCGGCGACGACGAACGTGTGACGGAAACACTCGCCTGGGACAACGACGGATTGTGGGAACTATGCTTGAAGGTCGAGTTCGACGCGACGGAAGAAGCCTGGAAGCTGCGCGGGACACTGCGACGTGGCGAGGATCATATGTCGCTCAAGGATCCGGTCCTGGTTGTCCCTGGCGGGTTGGCGATCACCACCACTCTGGTCCGGCCGTTTCAGGACTTTGATGCGTATCCCTGGGTCGCGCTTTTGCGACGATCCGACGACCTCAAGGTTCCCGCAGGTGAAGAACACGAACTGGTCGACAAGTTGCTGGACATGCCAGCCTTGCCGAGGCTCGAACTTCCCGAAGAACTGAAACTGATGGAAGTCGTTCTCGAACCGAAGCCGATTCTGGTCGTTCACGCACCCGGCAAGACCCGATGGCAGAACGACCGTCTGAAGGCCGAAGTGATGTTCGACTATGACGGTGTTTCGATCCGCGCGTCGAGCAGCCAGTGGGCGATTGTGCAGCGTGAATCGAGTCGCTGCCTGGTTCGCGACAAGCTGCTCGAAGGACAGGCGTGGTCGCAATTGATGGACTTTGGTTTTCGTCGGTTGCTCGACCAGAAACGGGGAGCACACGACGCTGAAATCGCAGCTCGCGATCTCGCACCGGCCGTTCGCAAGTTAATGGCCGAGGGTTGGCAGGTCCGGGCTGACGGCAAGCATGTCCGACAGGCAGTCGACCTCAAATTTCAGATCAAATCGGGAATCGACTGGTTCGAGTTACATGGCGACGTGAATTTCGAGGGAGCTCGGGTGACGTTCCCCGAACTGCTGGCGGCGCTTGCGCGGGGCGATGGCACGATCGTACTGGACGATGGTTCGCTTGGAATTCTGCCCGAAGAATGGCTTACCAAATACGGTCTGTTGTCCGGCCTTGGCGTTGCGGATGGCGAGCATCTCAGATTCAGTGCGGTCCAGGTCAGCATCATCGACGCGCTGCTGACGAACAAGGAAAATGTCGACTACGACGCCCGGTTTCTGGAAACGCGTGAGCGACTTGCGGCCTTCGACGGGATCAAGACTGAACGCGAGCCACCGACGTTTCAGGGCGAATTGCGTCCGTACCAGCGCGAAGGGATTGGCTGGCTGAAGTTTCTTGAAGAATTCCATTTTGGCGGTTGCCTTGCCGACGACATGGGTCTGGGCAAAACGATCCAGATGCTGGCGTTCCTTGAAGATCGCCGTCTGCGTGTGAAAAAACGTAACCCGACGCTGGTTGTCGTTCCCAAGTCATTGATGTTCAACTGGAAGCACGAGTGCGAGCGTTTCACACCGGGCATCAAAGTTATGGAATATGCGGGACTGGATCGGGCAAAATCTCGCGACGAGTTTGCAAAGCACGATCTGATTCTGACAACGTACGGCACGCTCAGACGCGACGTGTTGATCCTGAAAGAGCTGTCATTCGATTATGTCATTCTCGACGAGGCTCAGGCTATCAAGAATTCGACATCGCAGGTTGCAAAAGCAGTCCGGTTACTTCAGGCCAAACACCGCGTCGGCCTGAGCGGTACTCCCATCGAGAACCATCTTGGTGATCTGTGCTCGATCTTCGAATTCCTCAATCCGGGGATGCTTGGTCGAAGCTCTGCCTTCAAACAGCACGCGGCCGACCCGACGAACCAGGAAACGCGCCGTGTCCTTTCAGAAGGATTGCGGCCATTGATCCTGAGGCGAACCAAGCAAAGTGTCGCCAGTGAACTTCCTGAAAAGCTGGAACAGACCATCTACTGCGAAATGGGCGACGAACAGCAGCGGCTGTACAACGAACTCCGCGACCACTATCGCGATTCGCTGCTGGGACTAGTCGCAGAACAGGGGATCGCCAAAACGCGCATGCATGTCCTGGAAGCGTTGCTGCGATTGCGGCAGGCGGCCTGCCACCCGGCGCTTTTAAATCGTTCGACGCCCGACGATTCGAGTGCCAAGCTCGACGTTCTGATTCCGCATATCGAGGAACTACTCGAAGAAAATCACAAGACGCTCGTCTTTTCACAGTTCACCAGCATGCTGGCAATTGTCCGACATAACCTCGACAAAAAAGGGATCGTCTACGAATACCTCGACGGTCAAACGCGCGATCGCAAAGAGCGGGTCGAGCGATTCCAGACAGACGACAAGTGCGGCGTCTTCCTGATCAGCCTGAAGGCGGGGGGGCTTGGTCTGAACCTGACCGCCGCCGATTACGTTTTCATTCTTGATCCGTGGTGGAACCCTGCCGTCGAGACGCAGGCGATCGACCGGGCTCACCGCGTCGGCCAAACGCGGCAAGTCTTTGCATATCGCCTGATTTGCAAGAACACCGTCGAAGAAAAGATCGCCGAATTGCAACAGGCAAAACGGGAACTGGCCGACGCGATCCTGGAACAGAACAATTCAATCATGCAATCGCTCACAACGGATGATCTGCGGCTTCTGCTTTCATAAGCCATAAGCGACTTGCCGAGAACAGGATAAATCTTCGCAGGGCGACGTCGAATGAGGGGCTGGCCATTCAAAGCTTTGGCGGCGCTGGCCCCTGACGATTGCGTTTGGACCTCAATCTGAGAATCGTTTGGCACGCGGCGTTCAACGGATTCGGCAAGGAAGAAAACCGACAACTCAGCTTTGATTCAGGTTTTGACGAACAGCTGGTGAAACTGAGGAACATGGGATTGATTAAGGACGATTGTTATCGCACATCCCAAGCGATTCAAACGCATTTAACCCCGCCTTCCGGCGATGCGACGACGCTTTAGTAAGCTCGGCACCGAAGAGAAAAATCTGAGCCGTATAGTAGTTCCACATCATCAGTACGACGAGCGAAGCCGCCGCACCATACAATGACGTGAACGCGGTCTGCCCAAGATAAAGTCCCATTAGTGATTTGCCGATGCCAAACAGCGCGGATGCCACAATCGCCCCAAACCAGACGTCTCGCCAAGCGATATTGGCATCGGGCAGCAGCCAATAAATCATCGCGAATAGCGCAACGACCACAGCAAAAGAGACGTACGTCGGAACGATATGCAGAAAAATGGAGTCGGCCCAGACAGATCCGTCCACGCCCCGAAACAATTGGTCGGCCGCATTGGCGAACGCGCTGAGCGCGAGTGAGACTAATAACAGGAACGCTGCACCCAGCACGAGCAGAAACGAAAGCAATCGACTCCGAACCATGCTCCACAGCCCACTGATCGGCCTGCACGGAACTTCAAGAACTGTGTTCAATGCGTCCTGAATTTCGCAGAATAATCCAATAGCCCCGACCAGGATTACGACTCCGCCGATGGCGCTCGCCCACCAGCCCGACCCCTGATGATCGGCTGCCGAAACCAGCGATTGGAGAGATGCAGCGGTGTCCTCGCCAATAAAAGATCCGACTTCAGTGATAAAACGCCCTTCCGCCGCTTTACGCCCAAACACGGTTCCCGCAATCCCCACGATCACGACCACCAGCGGGGCGAGTGAAAATGTCATATAAAAAGCAAGCGATGCCCCCAATCTTGGAACGTGATCCGCAATCGATTTCGAACACGCTTCACGAAAGATTATCCACAGAGCGCCCGGCATTTGTCGATCCTGTCCGTCTCATCCGTACACAGGCTTGTCCCAGTCGCGTCACGGGTGTTTTCGTCATAGCGTCGGTTACAATCATTTCCCTGAACATGACATCTACTTAAAGTGAGTCAGCGATTTTATCCAACTGAAGCAAACCGGGTGCCAAGGGTTGTGTGGAAATGCTCGTCGCGATTCTACCGCTATGAATCACGCTGAAAAGCCAAGGAAAAGACAGGTTTCCACGTGTTACGCAAGCGAACCAGGAGTCTGATTGAATTTTTATCGGCGCAGGAATTGGTGACGAACGTTTAGAACAGGTGGTCGATCAACTCACACCTTGCAGGGTCGTCAAACAAGACCGACTGAAAACGTTCACCGATGAAACGATTCGCGCCGGTTGCTAATCAGTTTTACACTTGTGTTTCATACGGCCATTTCAGTGATCTGAATCGGTGATGAGAATAATCTCCGCGCGATCGGTGCGAATCGATCCCCCACTGATCTCGCATAATTACTTAAATTCTCCTCGCATTGACAGTATCCGAATTTTCCAGGCGGCTGATTGACCGTTGACGCATCACCCAGTTTGATTTGTCACCATCATTACGTACCAACAATATTTGAATCAAGACCTGCTCAAGGATGCGCAAAATGCCAATTCTGACGAAGTTTGATTTGTTTTTTTGCGTTAATGTTATCGCGACGAGAGGCATCTGCTCGAATGGCATGAAAAATGCCTGTAAAGCGATCCAACGAAGTGCTGTCACATTTTTCCCGGAGCACTGCTCGACTCAAACAAGGAGCCCACAATGAAGCGTGTTTTCTCAAGTGCCTCGCTGCTGCTGATTGCGATTGGCTGCAACAACTCATCAACTCCGGACTTGTCCGCGAACAAAAGTCCGCAGCCATCTGTCGCAGCCGTTAAGTCGCACGATGCTCGCAAAGACAATTCGGTCATAAACGAACGGGATCGAGCCGGTGCGACGAAGACTCCTTTAGACCAGAAGGAAAATCAATCCGATATCGACATCACAGCAAAGATTCGCAAACGAGTTGTGGAAATAAAAATGTCTTCGAACGCCCACAATTCAAAAATCATTACGGCCGATGGCAAAGTAACGCTACGCGGGCCTGTTTCAACGGTCGACGAAAAGGAGCGGATCGAACAAATTGCGACCGATGTCGCGGGGGTCGGAAACGTCGATAATCAGTTGGAAGTTCAACCATAAATTTCCTGATCGAAATCATTCTCCCAACGACGACAATCGAAGGAGTTCACCATGGCAACAGCCGTTTTCTGCACCGCAAAAAGTTCCTCACAAGCCGCACGGATTGTTGAGCAACTCAAAGTGAGTGGTTTTTACCAAAACCAGATTTCCGTCCTGATGTCGGACCATGCTGGTACGAGCGAGTTCGCGATTCACAACCAAACCAAAGCACCTGAAGGCGCTGCGGCAGGTGCCGGAACAGGAGCCGCCGTGGGAGCGGGACTCGGTTGGTTGGCAGGGATTGGCGCTCTCGCGATTCCTGGC
>JANXOO010000489.1 GCA_025353525.1 Schlesneria sp.
GCAAAAAGCGAAGAAGACAAAGGGAAGAAAACAGATTTAGAAATATGATTTTGAAGGAAACCAGGGGAAGGACACGCTTCTGAAAACGACTGGCCTTCGATACTCGCCAACATCACAAACTCGGCTCGTTGATTCATTACGGATGACTTCCAAGACATGGTTCATCCCCTTTCTCAGGCGATCTTCTCACATCACTTCCGTGTTACCCATGTCCCCGGACATTTGTTACCTATGTGTCCAGTCTATACACCCCGTGTCGGTGGAGAGCCAGAAGCGCCAGCAATTGGTTCCTGTCAGCAAAATCCCGACAAATTCAAAATCCGCCCCCTTCGCAGTCAGTTCAGCGAGATCAACGGTGACCTTTATTCCAGGTTGATCGCCGTTGCCCGTCAGGACCGCGTCGTTCGACTTCGAGTGAGACCGATCACTAATAGTGTCCAGCCAACGACTCCGCAGACGCGACATGTTTTTAACTGCTGACTTTTCTCGCCGCACAGGCAGCCACGGTTTACATTCAATCGTGGCTGCATACCGATCGCACGTTCATGCGTTGAATTCAAGAAATTCAAGGTGAGATTTCTGAGCGGGCGCCATGCCAAGTACCCTGATGACAGAATCTGCCGTCTGGGGCGTTTCGGTTGGTTGTCGACCATTAGCAACCCATTCCGCAATCAATCGGTCATACTTTTCGCAGGACTCAGACGAGCCGTAGGGTCCGAGATAGCAATCGCGACCGCAGAGTCGAACGATCCCTTGGCCAGAGGCACGATGGAGGGAATAAGCTGGAATGCTTCCAGGCTTGCGCGACATGTGCGAAGACTCAACGCTGAATTCCTCAGGACGATACTGAGGAATTCAGCGCGAATTGACTGCACTGCCCAAAGCAGGCAGGTATCCTGAATCAAGGATTCGGAATTAATTAAGTAAAATGCACCCGGGAGGGCTCGAACCTCCAACCCTCGGTTCCGAAGACCGATGCTCTATCCAATTGAGCTACGGATGCAAAACGTTTCACTGAAATGACTTAAGGGATACTAATTGTGGCGACCCCACAGTCATTTACGCCCGTTTGCGGGCGTAAAGTCAACTCGGCGGCTGTAACCGCCGGGTTCTGGCCGAACCTTCGCACTGCCGAACGGAACGTCCATGAAACGAGATTCTAGCCAACGAACGTCCGCCAGTAAATCCAGTCAGCAATCGGAAAAACCACGGGACGAAAAGCCACGTCCCGACTTCCCGTTGAGCATCCATCAAGGAACAGGGTATCAGTGTAAAAAGGTAAAGGGGCACGTCTACTACCCCGGACGGATTCAGGACGACCCAAAAGGCCTCGCCGCACTGGAACAGTGGTTCAGCGTAAAGGACAATCCCGATTTGCTCGTGGGCGGACAACCCCGAACAATCCCTGACGACTTGACCATTAATGAACTCGTCAACCCCTTCTTCCTGGTTCACAAGGAAAGTCTCCGAGACAAAAACGAACTCAGTCCGCGAACGTACCAAGCCTGCTATGCAACCTCATTCATACCACGCGCCTTGAATTCGAGTTCTTAGCCATCACAGAACAGCCGCGGTGCGTCACCGCAATACCTTCCCAGCTGGCTGTATAGACTCACGACACAAGAGCTACACACATGGCCACAAATCTCGCCCTTGACCAAGACTTCCTTGATCGAGCCATCCGAGTAAGCGGTGAGCCAACACAGAAGGCTGCCGTAACCCGAGCGCTGCAAGAGTTCATCGCCCGACGTGAGCAGCAACGAGTCGCAGAGTTGTTTGGCAAGCTCGATTGGGACTCAGTCTACGAACAAAAAGCTGAGCGCGGTCGCAAGTCATGTGCCTGCTCGTTGATACAAGTTTATGGTCGCTTGGCTTTCGTCGGAAAAACAAAGGGGACATTCTACTTTACAATGCAATAACGATTGATTATGCTGCTTAGGTGCCACGAACATCACGCGCATCACAGGGCAACGATGCCTATCACGTCCTCAATCAGGGCAACGGTAGAGCGGATGTGTTTCATAAAGCTGACGACTATTTGGCGTTCGTCAATCTGATGCGAGAGGCCAACTCGCGATTACCGATGCGACTTGTCGGATATTGTTTGTTGACGAACCACTTTCACTTGATGCTTTGGCCGTTGGAGGATGGAGATCTGAGTCGCTGGATGCAGTGGCTGATGACGAGTCAC
>JANXOO010000515.1 GCA_025353525.1 Schlesneria sp.
GCCCTTCGCTCGACGAAAGATGCGTTTCGTTCGCCGAACTCATTTATACGCGGGTCCGCTCCTGTTCCTTGGGCAATCTTTAAAACGGCGTGACCGGATTTCTTATTAATCCTCCGACAAACCGAAACCGGATTTTGATGAGCTATCTAGGGCCGGTCTTCAGATTCGGACCAGGCCGACTAGCCAACCACAAGTTTGAAGACCTGGGGGGCAGCGGATCCGACACTGTTTCTGGCCGTTACCGTAATGGTGTATTTACCAGCCGGTGTCTTGCCATTACTGGATAATACGCCAGCCTGGGTAAACGTGACTCCCACCGGAAGAGTTCCGGTTTCAGAGAACGTCGGAGCAGGGAAGCCTGTCGCCGTGAATGTAAACGTACTCACTTTTCCTGTCGCAAATTTCGTTGTAGCAACACTGGTGATCAGCGGCGCCTTGACAATAACCAGCGTAAACGTTTGAGTGGCGGCGGTGCCGAAACCGTTACTTGCGGTGATTGTAAACTTGTAGGTGCCGGGTGGTGTCGCGGCCGTCGTTGTGATCACGCCGGTTTTCGAAAGCGTTACACCGATGGGTACCGTTTCCGTTTCACTGAATGTCGGAACCGGGAAGCCCGTCGCAACGAGCTGGAATTTGCCTGCAGTGCCCGCCACAAAGGTCTTGGTAGCTGCACTGGTGATCGCAGGAGCTTTCTTGACAATCAAGACAAAGTCTTGACTGGATGCAGCTCCAATACCGTTGCTGACGGTAATCCGGAATGTATAAGTGCCGGCTGGAGTCGCAGCCGTACTCGTCAAGACCCCTGCCTTCGACAACGTCACTCCTGTTGGCAGAGTACCGGTTTCTGCGAACATCGGAACCGGCGAGCCTGTTGCTTTCACGGTAAACGAGGCCGCAGTTCCCGCTTTAAACGTCGTCGCCGCCGCGCTTGTAATTAATGGCGCTGCGACTTGTTGATTGAATGACCCACTTGATTTGAACAACGACGCGTCTGGACCATAAGCGGAGTCACCCTGGAAACTGAAGCTTCCCAGATGGAACGGGTACTTGCCAGTACCACCTGTAAGCGATTTAAGCTCGTTGAATACCGTCGGATCACTTCCAATCGCTGCAGTAAATGTCATAGAGCCCACGCCGGTTGAGACAGAATTCGGAGTCGTCATAACGGTCAACGAATCGAGACTTCCCGTAGCGACAGGTTTTCCGGAAAGGAGAATTGTGAGAGTATTATTGTTACCGGCCAATTTCGTAAAAAACTGCTTGGCAACCCCGTCCTGCAGACCATTATCGAACGAAGTCAATGTGAGGCCAGTTGGCTGGTTCGGATTTTGCGCCCCGAAAGCAAACGTAAACTTCGACGGAACTCCACCGGCCAAGGCGAGAGATTTCGGAAATCCGCTGATGGTCGACATCGAGCCACTGCCGCCACGAACTAACGTATATGGGCTATTGCCAGGTTGATTGAACAGGTGCTTCGACAGATCCAGGTTGCTGGCAACGGCCTGAAACTGAAATGTGGCCGCTGCGGCACTCAACATTGTACGAGAATCGAGAAGTTCCACATCGGCCGTCGCGGCAACAGCACGAGTGGCGTTGAGGCGGGTCCGCTTCAGTTGCTGATTTGATCGTGCTGTAAACAGTCGTTGAATGATTGATCGAAGCATGGCGAGATTTCCTCACGTGGTAAAAGTTGCAGCTTTGGCAATTTTATTGTATTTTCGTAAGTATTGACTTTGCAACTCAGGCAGTTTGCGACGTAAAAAACGCACGAATCCCTTCCTGTGGAGTTGCCCGGTTTCCACATTTGCCTGTTTCAGGCATCCGTTCGCCGGCCCCCCCTGGTTCAATATTCTCGGGCACGCAACTGACCGACGTTCGGATCCTGAAGTGAGCGTGAGTGGATCAGTGTTGATCGGTGTCACTTCTTTTTGAACGGTTCCACCTGCATTTGGCCGTCGGGGCTGATGTGGCACCGGATCGCTCCGTAGTTTGCTGTCGTGAGGATTCGGGTTTCGGGACCGTACTGCCGGGCAAGCCTGTCCGCCGTCGATTTTTCCGGTGTACTGACGATAACGTATTCAGGCGTTGCCCAGCGTGCGAGATCCGGTGGATTCGCTTTCAGGCTTCCGTGGTGCGGAGACAGCAAGATGTCGGTATCAAGCGGTGGCGTTTTTAGCAGGCTTACAAGTCCTTCCAGTTCGAGATCGCCGGTCAGCACGATCCGGCGACCTGCATATTCAATGCCAAGCACGATGCTGTTCGGATTGTCACGTGGCGACCGGAATTCGAGCGGAGGATGCAACACGTTCAGCGATACCGTCGGGTCCAGAACCAGAGATTGCCCTTCCGAAATCAGCCGCACACGAGCACCCGACTTCGCCGTTTGTTCGATCGCTTCAGATACGGGAAGCTGCGTCCAGTCGAGAAAACTGCGATGCACGAACAATCCACCAGGCGCAACGATGCGATTCAATTCAGGCAATGCATTGCAATGATCGCCGTCCGCATGCGAGATCACCACCGCATCCAGTCGCGATCGGCCCGTCGTCCATAACGTTTGCGAAATCGTAGTCGCAACCGATCCGCCGCCAACCATTCCTCCTGCGTCGTATAAAGCCGTCCGCCCGTTCGGACATTCGATCAAGACACTCAGGCCATGGCCGACCGAGATGAACGTACAAGTGACTCCTCGCTGCGGCTCCCGAACCAGTTCCCACGTCAAACCGATCACCATCCACGCCAGCCCGACTCGAACAGAGATTGCAGGCCCGCGGCGACCGAAGCGAGAAACCGACATCGGCAACAGAGTCACGAAGTAAAACATGATCGTCCACCACATCGGCGGAGAAGGAACATAGACGTGACCGAGATCGAGACTGGCACCCGAACGAACTGTCCAGAGAAACCCGCGCAAAAGCAGATCGAACATTCCGCCGACCCAGACAAATGGACTTGACCAGATCAGACCGAGCAACAGAAATGTGTAGCCGATCCAGAACATCATCGTAACCGGAACTGCGAGTAACACAGTCAGTAGCGAACCGATCGGTGAGACGAGATGAAATTCGCTCGCGACGAGCGGGGATGTCAGCATCCAGACCGCCGCGCCGACGACCGTCGCTTCGATCGCGGAGTTCATAATCCGGCGCACGATTCGTGGAATAACAGTCGGTTGAAGCGGTGCATCGTCGTCATTTGGCGAGAATTGCTCTCGCACCAGCCGCATCCAGTTCGTCGCATGGATGATGGCAACGACGGCCAGAAACGAGAGCTGCGCTCCGGTATTGAACAGGTCGCTCGGGTTCCACGCGAGAACCGACAATCCCGCCAATGCCAGCGAATTGCCAACCGATCCGCTGCGTCCGTGCAACAGTCCGAATGCGATAATTACGGCCACAACTGTCGCTCGCACAATCGGCGGATTCGCATCCGTCACGACCGCATACATGGGAAGGGCAATCAATACGATCCAGGTCGAGGTTTGGGCCGAGCGGCCCAGCCATCGACTGAGTGTCCACAGCCAACTCCACAAAAGTCCGACGTTCATCCCCGAGATGGCAAGGACATGTAACATCCCGCTCTCACGAAACGCCCGACGGGTCTCGTCATCGATTTGAACGCGGCTTCCAAGAAGCATTGCCTGTGCGACCGGTGCCGTATCAGATCCAAGATGTTCCGCAATCAGGTGCTCGGCCCTCGCGCGCAGGCTGCTGCGGACAACCAGAAGCCAATCTTGCAGAGCGCGTTCGTGACGCACGACTTCAATACATTCTACGAAGTCAGCACGAACGATGGCGAAGACACCCTGAGCTCTCAGAAACGACCGCTGGTCGAACGCACCGGGATTCGCAGGTTCGGACGGAAGGGACAGTTCTCCGATCACACTGATCAGATCGCCGACCAGGACGGTGGAAACAGCCCCGTCTACAGTGACGCGAGCGATCCCCGAGACATTCGATGACCCTGATGCACCGTTTTCCAGCGACCGACATTCGACGATCAGGATCGTGCGTTCGGGGCTTTGCCATGCCGCACGAGACCCCTCGGGTTGTTTTACGATCCACGGTGATTGAACAACCTTTCCGACAAGCCGTGCCAACTTCGGTTCGCTCGTTGCCGAATTGGCGATGTGATCCGCCGCGCGACAATTCCATCGCCAGTGGTGCCAGGCGCCCGTCAATCCGAAACCGCCCAGCAACACAAGAACAACGGCCAGCGAGTCCAGGCGATTTGAGGACGCGGCGACCCATCCGGACACCGCACCAAAAGCCAACAATAGCCAAAGATCGAGCGGGATCGGAAAAAACCGGTCGACGAAGATCCCCAGAGACGCAACTCCTGCGACGATGATGGCCGGGCTACGTCGAGGATGTTCCGAACGAGCAGAATCAGATCGGGCTGCAGCCCTTTCGAAGGCAGTCGACATCGAATGCCCTTCTTCAGCGAAGTCGGGTCGGGGTTTCCGGGACTTGTTCGATCAGTTCGTTCGGTTGACCCGCTCGCTTTTTTAGCGTGAAGCCATCATACGCCTGCCCCGTGGCGGTCAATGCCCGGTAGCGAAGTTCGTCTCCGTCGACGGTCGCGATCTGAAAGAGTTGAGTCTCTTCGGCAATCCGCTGAAATTCCGGACGAGGCGGCCTGCCGACATCGTACATTTTGGGACCGCTGACCGAAACGACGTAGACTGTGCCTGATTCACCTTTGGCGGCGACTCCGCTGGTACTGTTGGTCAGTCCGGTTCGGGCATAGGTGTGGTCGTGCCCCTGCAAGACCAGGTCGACTTTAAACTTGTCAAAAACAGGCTGCCACGTCTCGCGGATCAATTTGTTGTCGCGACTTTTGGCAGACGAATAAATCGGGTGATGGAAAGTAATCACCGTCCAGCGAATCGATTCGCCGCGTGATGCGAGTGTCTGTTCGATCCAACCAACCTGCTCGACAATTTTCTCGTTGGAATTCAGCGAGATAATTCGGGTCCCCTGATAATCGACGAAGTAAGTCGTCTCGATCAGATCAGCGGGTCCGTTTTCGGGGAGAGCGAATTGGGGCTTCCAATGTCCCGACAGTCTGAGTGCATTGGCGACGCCGGTCGAGGAATACTCGTGATTGCCGGGCGTGACGATGCTGGGAGTCATCGCGTTCAGCCAGCCTCCCGCCTGGTGCCATTCGCCCCATTCTGCGTCGCTGTCGGGATGGTTGACAAGGTCTCCGGCATGCAGCAAGAACCTGGCTTTCGGGGCGTCGGTAAACGCTTCGCGAACGACGCGCGACCAAAGCGATTTGATGTCGTTCTGGGCATCACCAAAGTAAACGAACGTGAACGCATCGGGTCGGTCGCTGGCTGTCGTGAAGTGAAACCATTCGGACCAGTTCGCGCCATCACCGACTCGATAGGCGTACTTCGTATTCGGAGACAGCGCAGAGAATTCGACAGTATGATAATTCGCTTCGGACAGGTCGGATTGCAGGCGATTCGTCCTGGCAACCAACTGCCGCGCCGACTTTGCAAAACCCGCATTGTCCGTTGCAACCGCGATTTCGGCCAAACCCCGGGCGACGGATGTTGCAGTGCGCCATGTGACCGCCTGCGTTCGCGCGGGATCACCGGTCCATGTCAGAATAATCCGGTCGGGATTCCCCGTCGGCCGAAAGGCGTCCTTGTCGACAACTTTGACAGGCGGACTCTCGCCAGGAACAGGAGCGACATCGACCGCGTGCGATGACGAATTGCAAGCGATGGAGGAACAGATCAACAGGCTGCCAGCCCACCCGACAAAAGTTCGAGTCATGTCGCGATTCTCGTTTCCGAAGGTCGTTTGAGTGACTATAGTCGATTGGGTGACTATGGCAGTCGACTCATCTTAACCGCTTGGGTATTTCCGTCCATCAACTCGACAACAACGTCGCGAATGCGTCCTTGTCGTTCAACTCGAAACCGGAACGGACCGGGTTCGTCAAGCACCCGCAATCGCATCTCTTCGGACGATGTGATGGGACGGCCTCCCATTTCCAGAATCACGTCTCCCGCTGCGAGCCCCGCGCGGTCGGCGGGTGATTCGGAAATGACGTGAGTGATGACGGCACAATCGGGGAGCGTGGCGTCGTCGATCCAGCCAGCACCCAATCGGACGGGCAAACCCCATAAATCGACAGTGAGATCAATCGGACCGTCGATACCTGGTCGTTCGACCTGGATTTCGACGGGATTACGGACGATTTGGATCACTGTTTTCAAATCGTTGAAAGAACCGTTCTGCCAGGGTCCGAATCGGACGACGCGGTCCCCCGGTCGAAGCCCGGCTTTCGCCGCAGGAGAACCCGCAGCGATTCGCGAGACGGACGCGATATCGCGCTTTGACACCTCGAATTCCCATGTGACGCCGAGTCGCGACGGTGGGAAGACTGGCTTTTGAGCGTTCAACCAGGTGGGAACCCCTTCCAGTGTCGCCTCGCGCCGGTAATTCGGAAGTTTGGGACGATTCGCCATATCGAGGATGATTCGATAACAATACCCTGTCATCGTCTTCAGGCCGTCCCAATTGAGTTTGTCGACATCGTCGCTCGGACGGTGGTAATCGTTGTGTTTGTCGGTGTCCAGATGGATCGCCGGAATTCCGGCCGCATAAAACGGATAGTGATCGCTGTCGGCAATGACGCGCGGCTGAAATGCCAGCAACAGTTCGTTAGTCACATTGTGAGATGCAAGCATCGAGCGAAGACCAGGCGCCGAACGCCAGCCGACGGTGATGACTCGCCCTTCCCTTAACCGACCCACCATATCAATATTGAGATTAAATCGCACGTTTTGAAGGGGCACGGTAGGGTTGGCCACCCAATGCTTTGATCCCAGCAGACCGACTTCCTCTGCATCCCAGAACGCAAACAGAATCGATCGCGAGGGAGAGGTCTCCAGTGCCGAAAATGCTTCGATCAATTCGAGCAACGCGGCGGTGCCGCTCGCATTGTCGTCGGCACCATTGTGGACCTGGCCGATCGGACCCTGGCTGTTCGACAGTTTGCCGTAACCGACGTGATCGTAATGGGCTCCGACAACGATCACCTCATGTTTCAGTTTCTCGTCGGCACCGGGCAACAAAACCAGAAGATTCTGATACTCGCTGCCAAACTCTTGCGTTTTTTCGCGAGGTACGGGATGAGTTTGACGCATTGACTGAAGTACTGATCGCAAATAGGCGGCAGCCGCTTTCCCGCCTCGAGCCCCCGCCTCGCGGCCTTCCAGTCCGTCCGCTGCCAGTGTCGACACATGTTTTTTGAGATCGATGTCGTCGATCTTCGAAAGTCCGACACCAACGGCGATCGAATCGGCGGCAGCCACATACGCTGCCGGAAATACGAGCACTGTGAAAAAGAAAATGGCAAAACGAAGAATCTGAATCGACACTTCTTTTCCGGATCGCACGTTAACAAGTCCTTCACAATCAATACGAGACGACAGCGCAAAACAATTCATCTCGTGCATAATCGGTTCACAATCTACCTGACGCAATTGTTATTTTCCGGAAAACAGATGTTTTGATGGACAATGTCCGCCGCATTCCTTTCGTGTGCATGGTCTGTGCCAACGGTCCATGTCGAATACGACGGACTGGCACTTTCTGCCGGAGTTGATGTTGACGTAATTTGGCTTTTCTGGAAAAACCTGCCGGAGTGCGGTTTTCGCACATGCGATCCCTGGTGGTTTTCCGGTGAGGTTGTTCTGCTCGCGGCGCAGAACATGGCCTGCATCGGATGGATGTTTCTGCGATGGAAGCGGGAACGCCAAAAAATTGACAACTTCCTGAATGAGCGAGTTTTTGGCATTTGCTTCATTCCTGGCCGCGAGAGGTACATTCCGGTGAGCAACGTTCTGCTTGGTATCGTCGTCCTGTTCCTTAACGGCTTGCCCGACACGAACGCGTCCAATCAGGAACGCGATATCGAGTTGACCGCGATTTTTCGAGACAACGGTCCCGCCGTTGCACAACCGCTCGTGCAGCCGCGCTGGCTGAAGGATTCCAGCAGGAACCAGCAGGTCAATCAGGGACCAGTCTTCCGGGGACAGGGGCCAGGCGGATCGTCAAATGGTTCTACGTTTGCCTCGCCGATTTTCACAGCACAGGCAGGCACGCCATATCAACCGCAAGATCCGTTTCAGATTCAGTCGGGGCCCGATCCGGTCCTTCCTTATCTGAATGAACCAGGCCCGTCGGTCTTATCGGGGATTAACGGTCCGCAGCCACATCGATTCGGATTTACTCCGATTGTCGACGCGGCATTTATCTTCCCGTCGTCAGCCAAAGGGCCGGGGGGCGGAAAATTCAGCGTGCAGGAATATGACCTGGCATTAAGGCACGTGTCGTTACTCGGACCCGATTGGGTCTTTACGAATACGATTCAGGCGGGAACAAGAGTCTGGACAGGCCCAGCGACCCCGAATCTGCCACCGGAAGTATACCGGTTTGGCTGGGACTTCCTGCTGAATTCGCCTCAATACGCAGGCTGGAGCGCCCAGGCAAGTTTCAATCCGTCATTGAATACCGACTTTGGCGGCTCGATCGGACGCGAAGCTCTCAATCTGGATGCCAATGCAACATTGCTATACCGGGTTTCACCCGAGTTCCTGTTGGTGATGGGCGTTCAATACTGGGACCGCGTCGACAATATTATCATCCCGAACGCGGGGGTGGTCTGGAACCCGAATGAACTGCTCGAACTGCGATTGCTGTTTCCCAAATCGCGCATCAGCTACTTCCTTGGCAATTTCGGAAACGGGGCGCACTGGCTGTATGCCTCAGCGGAATATCATGTGGAATCGTACCAGATACACTCCCCGGGTTCGTCCCATGAACAGATTCAGCTCAGCGATTACCGCGCAGCGATTGGCTTGAGAAGCGATCACACCTGGTACGACAAATTCATCGAAGTCGGGTACGTTTTCAATCGTAAAGCGGAATTCCTTCGGTCAACTCCCGATTTCAATATCAATGACGGAGTGATGGCGAGAATCGGTGTCCGGTTTTAATGCGACCGGCAGTGGAAAATCTACCGGCTGAAAAAGGGGGACTGGCTCCAGGTCTTCCTGGTGCCTGTCCCCCTTTTCAGCCCTTTTTCAGATGGTGCCTG
>JANXOO010000564.1 GCA_025353525.1 Schlesneria sp.
CCAAACGCTCAAAATACCGACGATTTCGAAATCCGCCCCGCACAACTTGAGACGATAGCAAGAACTGGCGTAGCTCCTGACGGATCGTCAAAGGTTGTTGCTGGCAAGACTAAGATTCCACCGCACTCTACGGCATTTCACAGCGATGAACTTCTTGTTAAGGCAGATCAGGCGATTCGAAATGGACCATTGCAAGCGAAGATAGGGGCAGATCCTTCTGCAACCGTGCATCGTGTGGAAGGGTTTGACGTCGGAACAGACCTCGGACGAGGTTATTCACGTATCGGTTCAGGCACATACCAACCGGGGACTCAAGGTCCATTGTTGCGACGTGAGGGCATTACGAAGGCAACTGCTGTGTATGAAAAGAATGCCACCACCGGTGTGTGGGAAACGATTACGATTTATCCGGAGCCTTGAAACATGCATGAGTATCCGAAGCTCAGAAATATCCTCGGTGCAGTGTTCTCCGTCGAAACTGGCCTGTCCGATACGGCACAGGAGGCGATGCTGCAACGGTCGTTACTGAATTCTGAATGGCGAGCAGCGTTTCAACAGGAATTGTATTCGGCAGCCTCTGATCCTCAGACATCATGGTTGGAACTTCTGTCGAATGACGAATATGAAGTCACCGACGCAGATTCGGAAATGGAGGCAAGAGAGATTGCGATGTCTTTGCTTTGGCAGACAACGTTTCCCGATCAATCTATCCCTCAAATCTAGTCCGCCCATGAACGGAACAGGAGTTCGTTCAACACAAAGAAGCAACCAGCCATAGTCACAGCACCGGCCCGGCCACGGCCCCGCCCCTGACCGTCCGTGGAAGAAAAGCACCGGGTCATTGCTATCACAGGGCGGTGGCGACCACCCTGCCTGTCAGGGAAATCGCAAAGAATTGTTCGATTTCCAACTTTGCAACAGCGGTCGCTCTGCTGTCACCAGCCAAGGCGACGATGCGCCCGGTCAGATGATCGGCGATGGCATTAACAAATTCAGCCATCACGCCATCCCTCCTTCGTTCTGCCTTGCCGATGGTCTGGTCGATGCTTTCGCCGTGATGACGTGCGAGCAAACGAACAAAGTCCCCGCTGACCCTTTGTGTTCCCGGCCGAATTGTGAGCGTATTTTTTGCCGAATTATCGGTGTCAAGATTTTGGGGTGTTAATGGTTCGATTACCGAATTGATAGAAAAATTAGAGGAGTTCAGCGGCGCGACGCCGAGTAAATTGAACAGTGGCAGTGGACTCGCTCCAGGTTTCTCCAGAATTCTCGACAATTTGGCAATTTGACGAACCGGCGTATCGGATTGTGTTTTGGCAGATTGCCAACCGCATCGCAGCCGTGAGTTTTCTGATCGCGGTGATCGATGC
>JANXOO010000568.1 GCA_025353525.1 Schlesneria sp.
CCCGAATTCTGACAGGACGACGATCAGCGTGCTGTCCAACATTCCCCGATCGGCAATGTCTCCGACGAGCGTTGCAAACGGACTGTCGAATTCTCCGAGTTGTTCCAGATGGAAATTGAAGTTCTCGTTGTGGCTGTCGTAGTTGGTGTGGCTCACCTGGACGTAAGTAATGCCGTTTTCAAGCAGCCTGCGAGCCAACAGGCAATGCCGACCGAAATCGTGTTTTCCATAGCGCACCTGATCCTGTTCCGATTCCTTCGATGCATCAAATATCTCTCGTTTGGCCATTAACTGGCGCGCTTGTTCGTAACTGTGCGTGTATGCATCGGTCATCGCAGTTCGTCGCCGGGCCAGGAAACGCTCGTTCGCGGCTCGTCGTAATACATTCCGCTGCTCGTCTGCTGTACCGTCAATCGTGTCAGGTCGGGCTGAATTCTGGGGCGGCTGTCCGTTTCCCATAATCAGTCCTGCGTATTTCGGACCGAGGTACGCCGAATCATTCGAACGTCCACCACCGCCCGGCGTAATCTGAATATGACCGGGAAGGCTGCTCGACTCGGGCGCAATGGCTTTCGCCACAACCGCACCAATTTTTGGAAAATCGCTGGCCGGTGTTTGACGGCGCCCCGTCATCATCATGTAAGCCCCCTTGCCATGATCGTCTTCTGATGTATCGACGCTGCGGACGATTGCCAGCCGATGCATTTGTTTTGCCGTCTCGGGAAGCAGTTCGCCGATGTGAATTCCAGGGACCGACGTGGGAATCGCGCGAAAGGGACCGCCGGTGGGAACACCCGGTTTGGGATCCCAGCTTTCGAGCTGACTGAGTCCCCCGTACATGTTGACAACCAGAACACGCTTCTGCTGTTTGGTCAGTTCCGCTGAAACTGCGGGACGCGACAACGAAGTGATTCCTCCGAAAATCATGCCACCAGTTGCAATGGCACTGGCTCCAAGGAATTGGCGACGTGCCATCAAGTGGTCGGTTGAGCCGCAGGCATATTTGCAATCCTTCATTTCTTTCCTTTCCTTCCGGTCGCTTCAGGACCGGCGCATCATTTACTGTCGGAACCATTTTGGCTGAAACTGACCAATCGCTCGGCGATATGGTGCAGAGAAATGCGAAGATTTTTTACCACAGAGACACAGAGGCACAGAGAAGGAAAGAGAAGAGGCGCGTTGCGAGGGCGCTCTGAGACACTGACCGGGGTTTCTCGTTTCTTCTTTTGTGCATCGCATTTTTTGGGGAGTCATTTTTTCTTGCTTATCTTCTCTGTGGATCTGTGGATTTGTGGCTCTGTGGCTCTGTGGATCACTCATTAATTCGTGTTCTTTTTGATGGAGAGGGCGTTTGTTTCGGGATGAGGAATTCGTTATTGGTCTTTGTCATGTGGCCAGACGCAGCGACGTGGCGGCTCGGTCGGAGCCTCGCCCTCCCATAATGCGGATTCGCCGTTTCTTGTTTGTCTTCTCTGTGCCTCTGTGCCTC
>JANXOO010000626.1 GCA_025353525.1 Schlesneria sp.
CTTCATACTTTATCAGATGGATTTCGTCGGCCAGACCGCCGAATTGACACCCGACGGTAAAGACAAGATCAACGAGATCGGTGCCCGGATGAGAAGCGCACCGTTCCCGGTCCTTGTCGAACGAACGCTGAACAATGCCGATCCGGAACTCGACGCACACCGCCGCGAGCTGGTCGCAATGATCCTTCATGAGAAGGGGAATTCCGACGCAAATAATCGGGTCTTCGTCTCGCCCAGCTACGGACTTGGCAAGTCGTCTCTCGAAGCGGCTCCTGAGTTCTACCAGCACGTGTACCAATTCTCGGGTCAGAACGGTGTTGGTGGGGGCGGCGGGGGAGGCGGCGGTGGAGGAGGTGGTGGCGGCGGATTCGGCGGCGGTGGCGGCGGTGGAGGTGGATTCGGTGGCGGAGGTGGAGGTGGAGGATTCGGCGGCGGCGGCGGCGGATTTGGAATCTGATCCGGGGACGAATTCCCGGCGATTTGATATCAACTCGGAAAAACGCAAAGCCCGCTCGTCCCTGCGAGCGGGCTTTTTGATTTGAACTCGGGACGACGTCACGTCATGAGAAGTAATCGACGCCGTTTTGAAACAGTTTCATTCCTGCTCCACTGTTTTCCTGTTTTCTCCGCGTCCAGTGAGGATGTTGTGTGGCAAACAAAAACCGTTCAGGGTGGGGCATCAGACCGAGCACTCGTCCGCTCGAATCACTCAGTCCTGCAATATCCGCTACGGCACCGTTCGGATTCGCGTCCCAGCGATCATTGACAGGATGGGAATGACCATCGCTACCGGTTAGCCACGGCGCATAGCGGATGGCGATCTGGTGCTGGTTTCGCCAGGTTTCAACGACATTTGCATTACGAGGTACCAGGCGACCTTCTGCGTGAGCAATCGGAAGATCGATTTCATCGATTCCGCGCAGGAATGCATTGTTTGATCCGCCGACGGTCAAATGGACCCAGCGAGCTGTGTACTTTCCATTATGGTTCCAGGTCAGGGTGGCATCAGCGTCGCGACGCTCCGTCGTGCCCCATCCGGCTGCTCCATAGGGAAGCACACCGGCCTTCAACAATGTTTGAAAACCGTTGCAGATCCCCAATACCAGTTTATCGGAAGCGAGAAAACGGCCAACGACATCGCCCAGATGCCCACGAAGCTGGCTCGAAAAGACAACTCCCGCCCCAATATCGTCTCCATAACTGAAGCCGCCCGGGATGCAGAGTATCTGATAATCATCGAGCAGAGCAGGTCGTTCAATCAGTCGATACAGATGGACCCGGTCAGAACGACCGCCACACGAATCGAACGCAAATGCCGTTTCGACATCGCAATTCGTACCAGGAGCCCGCAAAACGCAAACGCGAGGCGAAGCCATATTCAACAAGTTCCTACACAGCGTGTCATGACATTCTGAACTGCAAACAGATCGATCGCCCAAGGGTTTCGATCCCTGACAGGCAGATATCATAGTGATGCCGGGCCACGTCACAACCTTGCCGGAAGCACCATGCCGGACACAGGTCTTTCAGGTCGACGAACGATACGCCGCATATGACGCAACGCTGTGAAGCATTTTTAGATACAAAACAAAGCAGAACGAGAATCCTGGGGAGCCGAGCGGCGTAAGCTCTCCGACTTATCCGCAATTTGTTCCGAGAACTGACGCCGCTCGGCTTGCCTGTTTCTGCAAAAAAACGATTTGACAATTGCTTCACTGCGTTGCGTGTCAGGGGTACCCACCCCGCTGGTTTGCTGGTTTATCTTTGCCGTTTCGCTTTCACTTTCGGTAAAGGTGCATTCGCGGATTTTTTCGGCGGCTCGGTTCCAATCGCTGGCGATTCGGTTGCCAAACCGGTTTTTGTGACATCAGACGAATTTACGATGGGGAGATCGACAGGCGACGGCGGTGCGACGGTGCTGGTTTCAGCCGCGTGATGCCGTTCCTCTGCGAGTTCCTTGAGTTCTGCGTTGAAAATGCGGATCAACGCGTAAAGACACGAAGCGACGATCGGGCCAATGAAAATGCCCCACAAGCCAAGAACCTGTAATGCACCTACCACACTGATGAATGCCAGCAACGGGTGCAGGTCTGCGTCGCTTTGGAGAACATAAATCTTGACTCCATTATCCAGCATGCTGACGACGGCAACGCCCCAAACCGCCAACATGGCCGCTGCGCCCCAGTGGCCCTGCAGGGCCAACCAGGCAACACACGGAGCCCAGACAATCCATGCTCCTACCAACGGAATCAAGGCAGCAACCGAAGTAACGGCAAGGAAGATCCAGAAATATCCGATTCCGCAGAATTGAAGGGCGACTGCCGTTGCAAAACCCTGAACAAAGGCGGCCAGAAATGTGGCTGTCACAACAGCCCGAACCACGGTTGCAAATCGCTCGCACAACCGACGCTGATGATCGACCGGAAGCGGAATCATTTCCTCAGCGGCAGCGATCAAGGCTGGCCCGTCGGCCAGAAAATAATAGAGTGCCGTGATAAACATCCCTGCTGCGACCGTCAGCGACACAAAAA
>JANXOO010000658.1 GCA_025353525.1 Schlesneria sp.
GATCGCCATGTATCTCGATCGGAACTTCTCGCAACGTGCGAGCTTCGGAAAGTAGTCTGCGATCTTACAACGCCGACGAACAAGGCGGTCAACCCGAGCGGCAGTTTGGGCGAATTTTGAATTCGAAGGTTCTTGGCCGCCGCCGGGTTACCTTGGACGTTATGCCTCAGACTTCACACTTCCACGCTGCAGGGAAGCAAAGGTGACATTCTACTTTTCAAATAAGTAGAATGTCACCTTTGTTTTTCTTCTGCCGACCGATCCAGATATTTGTTTGCCCGCTCGCAAGATGTTTCTGGCAAGAAGGAACAGGCATGACAGGATGCCCCGTGCAGCTTCTCTCCTCTTCCAACATGATGCTCTGAGCAAAGTGGGTCAGAAGCACACAGGCCCATCTTGTCCAAGGCACGGCGAATGTGCCGACCGAGCTTGTTCGGTTCGCCAAGAGCAGAAAGACCACCGAGTGTACCTTCGCTGTCCGGGGCCGCTGTGTAGAGCTGTGTAGATCAGCACGCCTGCCACTGGATCTCCATCCGCCGGATTGCGTGAATAGATCCGCTCCGTGATCGAGGCACTGAGGTAGCCACACTCAATTGCCAATTTGCCGAATCAAGGCGTGGGCGAAATCAACTTCGGTGTCATTACGAGAAACGTTCTGCGAGGTCGAAGTGCTGGGTCTTTCCGCATTGGCTGTCATATTGTCTGAAGTGTTGCGTAACGCGACCGCGATGTTCAATCACAGTAATATTCGAATAACGGTCTGGCTGAATACTGAATCGCATCATTCGACATGTCATCGTGACGCTTGACATGCACCGCGTGCATCATTGCCCTTGCCGAAAAGCATTCATTCAGGCGGCAGCGCGTTGCGTTTGAGCGGCCCATAGTCGCTGATAAACGGGGCAGGTTGCCAACAGATCAGCGTGGGTTCCCGTTGCGACGACGCGGCCGCGATCGAGAACAACGATCCGTGAGAGAAATTCGAGCAATGTCGGAGTCAAACAGTGCGTGATCATCACAGTGGTCCGACCCTTCGAGATTCGCTTCAGCGACTCGTGAATCAATTGCTCGCTGTGTGCGTCAACGGCTGATGTCGGTTCGTCGAGAATCAGGATTCGGGGATCTCGCAGAATTGCCCGTGCCAATGCAACTCGCTGGCGTTGGCCTCCCGACAGTTGTTTGCCCTGCTCGCCGACTGGTGTGAGTAATTCCAGCGGCATCGATTCTGCGAACGACATCACGTGCGCACTGCGCGCGGCGTCGCGGACCTGAGCATCGCTGGCGTCTGGACGACCATAACGGATATTCTCAAGAATTGTGTCATCGAACAGAATCGTTTCCTGGGGAACGATGGCAATTTGTTCGCGTACGTCGCGGATCCGGACATCCTTCAAATTGATTCCGTCAAGCAGGATGTCCCCGCGATCCGGATCGTAAAACCTCGGCAGCAAATTGACGAGTGTTGATTTTCCCGATCCGTTTGGGCCCACCACCGCGATCGTCTCGCCCGATTGAATTATCAAATCGAGTCCGTCCAGCACGGGACCTCGCTCGCCGGGATCGTTTGCAGCCCGAGCATATTCAAACGAAACATCGCGGAATTCTATCGTTTGCCTGAACGGCGGAAGAATCTGAGGCGCAGTCGGTGCTGTAACTTTCGATTGGCTGTCTATCCGATCAAACAGGCGTTCGGCAATCGTCGTCGAATATCGAATCGAATTGTAAAACTTCGAGAATTTTCGAACGGGTTCCAGCACACCTGCCAGAAGAACGTAAAACTGGGCCAGTTCCGGAAATGTCGGCGGGGAACCGGCCAGCGGGACATTCCAGATCGTGGTCGTTTGGCGCAATACCAGAAAAGCGGCAGGCAATAGAACGGCGCTCGCGGCAACCATTCCA
Source organism: Schlesneria sp. (assembly GCA_025353525.1). Taxonomy (GTDB): domain Bacteria; phylum Planctomycetota; class Planctomycetia; order Planctomycetales; family Planctomycetaceae; genus Schlesneria. The sequence continues at coordinate 1,900 of JANXOO010000658.1, forward strand.
AGCAATTCGGAAATCGGACCACCCATCGCATCGATCTGAACGAGTCGCATGGCCTGTGTGTAGAAGATCTTGTTTTCGCGATGGAATTCCCGACGGTGTCGACCCGCCTGATCGAATGCGATGACTGCTTTCGCGTTGTAAAACGTCTCTTCGAGATTTTTGTAAATTCGCCCCATACTTTCGATGACGCGATTGGCGGCTCGCTTCAGTCGTTGACCGAGCCAGTGAAAAAGCACTCCCAGGATGGGCATGAACAACAGAAAGATCAGTGTCAGCCGCCAGTTGAAGTAGAGCAGTGCGGCCAGACACGATACAGCTTTTAACGGTTCGCGGACGACTCGTCCGCCAAGCTCTGTGAGCGCCGTGGCAAGGCTTTGCAAGGTGTACGTGAAATCGGTCAACCAACTGGACGCACCATCGAGAGCGATCGTTTGCGGGTCAAGTCGCAACGCGCTGCGAAACATCGCTTGGCGCAAGTCGATCACGACGGATTCGGCAACGCCGCCCGCGAGGATATCCTGGCAATACCCCGCCGATCCTTTCGCCAGTGTGACCACCAAAATGGATGCAAACAACACTGCGAACAGTCGGAATTGATCGTCAGGCAAATTACGAATGATTTTTGATTCGACCCAACCCAGCATCAGCAGCTTTGACGAATAGGCGTCAAGTTCTTTCCGCAGTCGCTGCTGATCCTCAAAGACGGCGACACGTTCAGAAAGTCGCCGCCGCTCGCCGTTCTCCGGGATCTGTTTCAGCTTGAGTTCCAGTTCTTCGAGACCGGCGTCGCGCTTATCGATCGCCTTCGAGGTCTGTTCCTGTTCGTGATGGATATAGTTCGCCAGCGTCCGGTGTTCGCCAAACATGACGGTAATCGGAAATGTCAGCAGAAGTTCAGCGCTCCACAGCGCTGCAGCGAGCAGGCCAAAGACAACGGAAAGCAGCAGCCTCCGCCGGTACGGCCAGACAAACGACGACATCCGACTCCAAGTTCTCACGAATCTTTCATCCCTGAATCGATTTCGCACGGATCAGAACAGACACAATCCAATTGGCCAGGTCGTCGATTCCAAAACTGATCGCTGGCAACCGCGACTTTTGTCAGTACCGTGCGATTGAACCTGCCACAACACGTGAAAGGTATTACAGATCGAACCGAAAGGCGAGTCCAGTCCGGATTTGGGACAATTGTCCAGCATTTCACTTCCCGACACCCCGATATGTCACCACAATTTCGTTGAATCCAGGACTTGAATCATTTTCGTCAGCATCTGACAGATCATCAACAAGAACGGACCATGTAACGGTTTTTCTGCTTTCAACGAATTTCACGCAAATCCGGTTCATGCAGCGAATGACGATTTTCCGATACCAGAAGCGGGATCTCTCTGCTTCACCGCCCCGGAAACGGGTCATGCGGTGACTCTTTTGCCGCCGATACTGATCTCACGCGGACGCCGGAGTGCGTCGCGATTAACGATTGTGCATCGCCGGATCACTGATGCGATTCAACGCAACACTGATCGGTCATGCTATGGATGGCAGTATTGGCAAGGATGCATCCCATGCGGTGGCGACGATCGATCCGCTGGATCAACGCGCTGTTGATTGCAGGCGCTCTGGTTGGCTGTCGCAATGCGCGGCCCGTTTCCTACGTGGGTGACGCGGACCTGCAGCACTACAAAAACCGTTCGATCGGTATCGAGTACGCGAACGTCGATCAGCCGACGGCTGACGAAGTCGTGAATTCGCAACGGCCCCATACGGTTCGAGACCGCCAGAAAGATGACGTATGGGAAATGTCGTTAATGCAGGCCGTCCATCTGGCCGTGCAAAACAACAAGATGATCCGGACGCGATCAAACAACCAGCAACTGTTGCAGACACCTTTGAACGCTCCATCGGTCTACGACCAGGCACTGCGCGAGACCGG
>JANXOO010000686.1 GCA_025353525.1 Schlesneria sp.
GCAAACGCAGTTTCTCACGCGCAAGTCCCTTGTCGCCTGGAGAAAAGACACTTTGATCGATCCCCCGGCGCACCAGATGCAGTTTGTCGATCGGAATTCCATCGGCAACCAGGACCTGCCTGATATTGTCCGAGACCGTGATAATTCCATCAGCCGCATGCAGAACATCCAAAGTCACTTTGCGTCGCGAGCCGCTTCGTCCATTGACCAGGACATCGCTGCCACCCACCATGGTCACGGCAGGAACCCCGAATCGATGAGCGGCCTCTACGGCAACTTCGCCATCAGGATGAGTCCAGTACGAAAGAACGACATCAGGCCTGAATTCCTGAATCGTCCGATCCAGCACATTGCCGACGCTTCGCCGCATGAACTGGCCGTAACGGTCGCGAAACAGTTTCGGGGTATAGTACCACGTCCGGTATTCTGCCTTGACGCCAGCGACTGCCTGAAACGACGAGTCATTCAAGCCTTTCGGCAGTTTCCCTTTCGCCCGTGCTCGCCAGACATCGGCAAACGGGACGGGCGATACAACGCGCACTTCGTGCTCGCGAGCCAGACCGGCAATCATCGTGCGGTTGAACGTTCCCAGGCCAGGCTGGATCGGGTTCGGCCACGCGTACGAAAAGAACAGAATTCGCATGGCAATCACAGTCCTGACGTTTCAGCAGAATGTGGTTCGTTTTCTGCAGTCGTTGGCACGGTCAACTGTGCGGTTGTCGACGCTGTGCCCGGAACCGGGGTCGAAAGTTTGGCGTGATCGGCTCGCCCACCATATCGCAGCCACTGACGCGCTTTCGTTGCTAAACCACTCGATTTCACGGCACGGCGTCCGAGTGATCGCAGGTTGCGACAGCCGTTCAGCCAGGCGAGCGACGCACCGGCTCGCCACGTCGGAGGAACGAGCCAAATCGACTGACTGCGACTTTCCCGATTGCCAAATTGCCGCTTGTATTCAGCATCGCCACCACCAAAATCGAAACAACGGGGCAACGCATCCCGATAGAGATCTTCGACGATTTGCTGCAATGCCGTCACGCCCGGCGAATACGGACTGAATTCCGCACAATAGGCCACTTCTTCGTAGCGAAAGTAACCGTTGCGCTGGTGACAGAACGCGAACGCCGCCGGTTTGTCTGCGACCTTCAAGACGTAACTGCGCAGGAATCCGAGCTGCGCCAGTACCGTGAGACGTTGTAACTCGGACTGATCGTTCCGGATTCGCAGGCCGAATTGGCGGGATTGCCAGCTTTGTTTCGAAATTTCGTGCGCGTCGATCAAAAACCCGGGAACCTGACTCGCGTCGGTAATCCGTTCGAGGTGAGTTTGTCCCATCCGTTTCAGATTGTTGCGGAAAGTACGCCGCGTACGCGGCGAGAATGTTTTCCAGTAGTCCTCTTCTTTGGCGGGTAAATCGATTCGCCAACGCGGCTGGGAATTGCGTGCGATGAACAATCGGCATCCGTGTGTCGCCACATCCTGAACGGCCTGAAAGAGTGGTGACTGTTCGTCCAGATCTTCGATCAGCAGAAAGTCCGCTCCGACGCTTGTGCAGTGTTTTGTTGCGACCGACAACAACGCCGATTGCGACTCGACCGAATCGTCGACCGTCAGGAAACTCTCTCCTGAGAGACGAAGTCCCGACAAATTCCAGCCGGGGCCAAGACCGCCAACCTTACCCGTCCCAATACGTTTCGGGATGAGAATGCCAAGTCCTTCGCAGTCATCACCACGGCCGGACTGCAACAGAACCGGCTTCAGCCCTGACTGGGTAAGTTCATTAATTTCGATTTGCGCATAGGTGGCATGCTGGAAGGGACTCGCAACCGGATTGCGGTCGAACATCGACTGCCATTCCGCATTCGACGTCCCGCCTGTCAGTGGAATCGCGCGCGCTGCACCGCGACCGGTGACGGAGGCGGCGTTCTGAGCGGTCAACATAGTTCTGAACTTCCGTAATTTATGGCAAACGATTCTTGAATACGACGACCGTCCGATTCATACAGCATGGACGACAACTTTAAGTTTTCCCGCGTGAGTCAGGGGAATGTCGTCGACGAACTGTAACTGCACGTCGACGGCCGTTCCCGTACATTTCCGAATTTCGTTCATCAGGTGGTCGCGGTCCGTCAACGTCAGATTGCCCCCTTCGGCCACCAGTTTCACCGTGATCAATTCCACTTTTTCCTGGACGACCTGAAAGCGTCGGATGGTGGGAAATTCCTTGATCAAATGAGGAAAGAACTCGCCAGGAATCTTTCGCCCGTCGGGCGTGTCGAGCGTATCGAGTTGCCGACCGACAACCTGTTTCAGCAGCGGAAGCCCGCGACCGCACGAACACATCTCGAAACCCGCCACCGCGCGATCGCCGTTGACGTAGCGAATGAAAGGCATTCCGTAATTGAACAGGTCGGTCACCACGACGTTTCCTTCCTGTCCGGCGGGGGTCGGTGATCCATCGTCATCGAGAACTTCGACGAGCAGATTTTCGAGACTTAGATGAAGTCCGTGATGTTTTTCGCATTCGGCCCCGATCAGCATGAATTCACGTGATCCATACGTTTCAAAAATCGGTGCCTTAAAGATTTGCTCGATCAATTCCCGCTGAAACCCGTGCAATTTCTCGGCACCCACGATGATCGATCGGGGCGATACGGGCGTCAGCCCTTCGCTCTGGATGAACCGGGCGAACTCGTAAAGCGGATTGGTGTAGGCAACAATCACATCAGCCCGATAACGATTCATTCGTTCGAAATGTTGCCTCATTTTGTCGGGCGTGAATTCAAAACAGCTCAGAATCAGATGGTTGTCGAAGCGGTGATGCAGGTCCATCTTGAACCGCTTCCACGTGGGGATGTTTCCGACGGGAGTTCCCCAAACGTAAAGTTGCCGGGTACCTGGTGCACCACCCGCCCAGTTGTATCCGCGCCACATCATCGCTGTGCGACGATCGTTGCTTCCGCTGTCGAGGTCGAATTGCAACGGCTCGCCACTCGATCCGCCCGTCGCCTTGGTCATGCGATGGATCTCCGTCGTCGTTCGCATCTTCAGTCGATGCTGACGGATCGTGTCTCGACCGATCAACGGCCAGCGTGTGAAGTCGCTCAACGACTGACACGCTTCCGCGTCAAGTCCCAACCCCTGCCATGTTTCACCGTAATACGGGCAAGTCGCGGTGGCGTGTGCGAGCAATTGTCGAAGAGATGTCAGCTGGAATTCTTCCAGTTGCTGACGACTCCACCACTGAGACTCTTCTGCACGCTTCCAGTGCGCGACAGTACTGCGTCCTTTAACGATCCGGTCGAAGAACGGGAGTAGCAGATGCCGGTAAAGTTTGTCGTACATATTGTTCAATCTCTTTCAGGACAAAGCCACGTCCACGATTCGGGATGCGGGCGACACTCGCACGGTGTCGTCAGGTTCGGTCCCTGTGACGTTTTGTACGGTGCAATTCCTGGTAAAGTCGTTCGTAGTCACGTGCCATGCGGTGGACATCGAAATTGCGGACGACTCGTTCCCGCCCTGCTGTTCCCAGGGCTTGCCACTGAGACTGGTTGCGACACATCGAGACAATGGCTTTTGCCATCGCCGCAGGATCGCCCGCAGGGACGAGGAGGCCCGTTTCGTCCTGAATGACGATTTCCGGATTGCCCCCGACTGCCGTGGCCACGACCGGAAGCCCGACTGCCATCGCTTCGAGAAGCGTCAGCGAGATCCCTTCGGTCAGCGACGAACTGACGAAGAAACCTGCGTCCCGCAACAAGGCGGGGACATCTGTCCGTTCGCCTGGGAAATCGACGGAACCGGTGATCTGCAATTCACTGGCAAGCCGGACCAAACCTGCCCGTTCAGGACCGTCACCGACAATCGTCAACCGGAATTTGGGAATCTGAGCGACGACTTGCGGAATCGCGCGCAGCAGTGTTGGAAAATCTTTTTCTGCCGAAAGACGAGCGACCGAGATGGCAACAGGCCGCGGTGCCGGACCTGCAAACGAAAAATCCGACAAGTCGATCCCGTTCCAGATGCGTTGAACTTTTTTCGGAGCGATCCGGTCGACTTCAATGCAAAGGTTGGCCGCGTCGTCCGAGACCGCCACGATGCGATCAACCAGACGGCTGGCCCATCGAAACTGCGTTCGAGACTTCCAGCCGTGCCCGGCGCGCTGCCCGTGTCGCGTGTTAATGACGACGGGAACACCCGCCAGTCGTGCCGCGACACTGGCGTAGAGATGCGGATACGTATTGTGGGTATGGATAACGTCAAAACCCTGTTCAGCAAACAATCGGCGCATTTGTCCGATTTGCCCCAACCGACCGGCAGGCTTCAACTGGTGTACGATTCCCCCAGCATCACGAATTTCATCGGCGAACCGACCGACCTCGCGAATCGCAAGAAATTCCGGCATACAGGCTGTGCGATCATGGTGCCGGGAAAGATCGGCGAGGATCCGTTCGAGTCCCCCCGTTTTCAGTGTCAGGCTGACATGACAGACGCGCAGTGGCGTTGTCGTACCGGAAACAAGTTGTTTTGGCATCGATTCGCGTTCGACTATGGACATCGCCAAATTCCTTTCAAAGTAACGGATCAAGCCTATCGAGACATCAACGCGGTGAAGCCATACAATCCGGCAAACGCGCACGCACTGGCCGAATACAACCGAAACAAGTATCCCCGATTCCAGATCACAAGCGGTTCGCCCGATCGGGTGTGGATCCAGACGAGGTTCAGGTAAGCCGCGCAAATACCAAGCACAAGATACATCGGCACGACGTAACAGCGGGACAGTGAAAAGAGGGCCACGCCCCAACCGACCAGCAGCGCAACGACAACAGGCTTCATCCGCAGCAATTCCCTGTTCGGAATCGTCTCGGGCATGCGGGCCATTCGATACAATTGCAAACCGGCGAAAAAGAAGCAGCCAAAATACATCGTCCCGCCGATGATCCCCAGTTCGACATAGGCATGGATATATGAATTGTGCGCGACAAGTCCGACCACGTCGGAATAGTTACTTTGCCCGATGCCGAAAAAGAGATCGGGCGATTTCAATGCTTCAAACCCTTCTTTCCACAGCATGAACCGGTCGTGTCCCGTCCCGTCTTCCAGATCGACTTCCGTCTGGCGGCCCCCGATCAGCGGCAACAGGCAGATCCCGAGTGTTCCCGCCAGTATCGCGGGCTTTCCGCCGAAGCGGGCGGCAACGTAAGTCAGACAGGTCACGCCGCATGCCAGCAGTCCGCCGCGCGATCGGGTACATAGAAGTCCGACAAATAAAATGCCAAGCGGGATGAGCCAGGTGAATCGCAGGCCGCCGCCGGTTTCGTCGGTCAGAAAATAGACGCACAGAATCCCGGTGATGGCAATGATCGCCGCCAGATCGTTAGGGTCCTGGAAAATTCCCGTCCCGCGCATGCGCAAGACCGTGACGACTTCGTCTTCGTCGGTGACGCCGTCAAAATCATCCAGATGCTGAATGAATTCAAAGTCAAATATTTCGAAATAGTCGAGAACGCACAGGGCGACCATCGTCGTCGCACAGACGGCAACGGTCAGCATCAGCCCCTTCATTCGCGACGGAGAATTGACGACGGTGACAAGCAATCCGTAGTAAATAAGTGTTTTCAAAAACAGTGTCGCACTGTCGATCGCACCCGAAATAAAAATGTGCTGCAAATGCGATATGATGATCGCCAACAACATCCCCATCGCACACAATGTGATCGGTTGACGCTTCAGATAATACCACTGAAAATGCCCTTCGACCGATTGAAACGTCAGGGCAAACGTCGACAGAATCAGAACTTCGTAGATCGGCCAACCACTCAGGAATTCGAACAGTTCAGCCGGGCGCAGAAACAGCGTCGCAGTTGTCAGCAGAAACAACGCGTAAGCAACGACGGCGATCGACTTGTTTTGCATTTTCCCTGCTCGCGAAGTCTGGCGACGAGTGAACCGATCGTTTGACCTGAAGGCGGACGGCCCACCGGCGGGTCAGACACCATGACAATCCAGCAACCTGCTGAAGCGCATGTGTCCAGAAGGCAACATAGGTCAAGGTCGAATGTTTCGCGGAAACAACCATTTGATCGCTTGCGAAGTTTTTTCCGATGTGGCTGTTTCTGCCGCAAGCGACGATTGTTCCGGCTGCGCCAACTGGTACGATTGTGACGATCCTGAGTTCCGGCAGGTGGCCATGTCGATTTGCCGGGAACTTTTTTAGAGCGATGTGCGTCTCAGTTTGTGTTGATCGTGAACCAGATACCCGACCAAACGCTGATTGATAGTTGTCTGGCCGGTCGGCGAGAGGCTTTCGGGCAACTTGTTGACCGGTACCAGAACCGGTTGTTTCATTCTTTGTTGCATTTGCTGGGTTCTCGGGAGGATGCTCAGGATGCGGCGCAAGATGCGTTTGTGAATGCATTTGAGAAATTGTCGAGTTTTCGCGGACAGTCGCAGTTTTACTCGTGGCTTTTCCGCATTGCCTTTAATACGGCGGTCAGTGCCAAACGAAAGTCGCGACGAATGCCGGTTTCACTCGATGCCCGACGCGATGCGAGCGGTCACGAGCCGTCGGATCTCAATCCGTCGACCGAACCGTCGTATCCGATGGACGTTTCGGACCGGCAACGACTGGTGCGGCAGGCGTTGTCGGAATTACCCGAGGAATTCCGTACGGCACTGGTTCTCAAAGAAATGGACGGGATGAGTTACGAAGAAATTGCCGATGTTGTTGAAGTCCCCTTGGGAACAGTTCGCAGCCGGATTCATCGAGCCCGGCTGGAGTTGCGTGACAAACTGTCTGTCCTTCTGAAATCCGAAGTCCTTTAATAGCCACAAGATCGAACGACGGAAGTGATCTCGCTTCAACGGTTCCGTTTACAGTATTTTAGTCACGTTGTGATGTTGATTGTCTCGATGCGAGACGCTGCCTTATCTGGCCGCAGGAAGTAGCAAGTACCATGAACCAGCCGGTTCCCGATGAACTGATCTCGGCCTACTTCGATGGCGAAGTGTCGCCCGAAGAACGGAATCAGATTGAGCAATTGCTCGAATCTGATTCCGACCTGAGGCTTCAGCTCGACGACACCTCAAAGTTGTCGGCTTTGTTGCATTCGTTCCCTCGCGAAGCCGCCCCCGAAGGACTCGTTTCGAGCGTTCAGCACAGGGTCGCCGCCGTCGTTTTGGCGGCCCCTTCGTCCGACTCCTTGTCACAGGTTGCGGTCGCGTTGAACGATGCTTCGGTCGCGCC
>JANXOO010000719.1 GCA_025353525.1 Schlesneria sp.
CGGACGCGCCGGACGAGGCGAAGAAATCGACGTGGTTGACAAAGCATTTGCAGAAAGCCGTCGACAAGAAACTCGAAGAAAAAACCGGTAAGAAAGTCGATCACGAAGCGGAGGAGCGGGAAAAGAACCGATATCGCCCTATGCTTGCCGAACCGACCGACCGACTGGAGCAGCTATTCGTATTTCGTAGCGTGAATCCCGTTTACGGCATGTTTCTGATGGAGCATCTCGGTTTGGCCGACTGGACCGAACGGATGCTGATTTTTGAAAGTGTACTCGAACTGCCTCGGGCTCTGATTCGACACGTCCGGGTGCCGCCACCGTTTCGTTTACCCCCTGGACCGCTCTCGCTTCAACGACTCGATATCGAAATTGTCCAGCGCGGACTGATTCCGGCCAGCGACCTGTATCCTGAATTCGATCCGGACATTCCTCCGGAAGAACGCAAGTACGCTCCGACACTCGCGGAAAAACTTCGGATGCTGTTCGATTCCGAATATCCGGAAGTGACCGATGTCAGTGTTCAGCCAGTGATGGTGGCCACCGAGCTTTTGCTGAACTGGAACGGAAACTTTTTCAACTTTGTTTCGAGTCGCGATCTGGCTCGTCAGGAAGGGCTGATTTTTCGACATTTGTTGAAGATGGTGTTGCTACTCGATGAATTCAGCCAGATCGCACCCGCAGGTGTCGACCCAAACGTCTGGCGTGAGGAATTGCGAGAAACCGGTGAGCGTTTGACGGCATGCTGCCGGACCGTCGATCCGGGTTGGACCGACTCGATGCTGGCTCAGCAGGACAACGCAGACTTCATCGAACGATAGCCCGCCAAATCGCGCGATCAACGTTTGTTGCACGGGTAGCTCGCACGGTGTACAAGATGCCGGAAATATGTAATTAGTGCCTGATACGATTTCGTTTTGTGAATTTGCTCTAAATCATTCAGAGATCAAGAATCCCCCATGGGTTGGTATCGATGCCCGCGCTGCGTTCACCAGGATCTCGTTCGCGCCAAACGGCGCGGGATTGCAGAGTATCTCCTGGTGGTGGTGCTGATGTGTCCGTGGCGTTGTCCGCATTGTTTTAACCGGTTTATTCGCTGGATCTTCTGAGGCAAGTCGGGCGGTACGCCTCTGTGCAAAAGAAAGCCGTGTCTGAGTCAGGGAAAAACGACCTGGCACAAAAAACTGACGTGCAGCGTCTAAGGATCGACGCATGAACAACTGTCGCAAGTTGCTGATGTCGCGGACTTCACTGAGCGATACAGTCAGGTAAAACGTTTGCAGAACC
>JANXOO010000740.1 GCA_025353525.1 Schlesneria sp.
GTCGGTCAAACGAACGATATACTTCTTCTCGCTCATCGCAAATCCCTCCCTGGATTGAGTTTGGTCCTCCAAATTAGCGTCGATTTCCTGAATCGACGCAACCCTGAATTTCAAACTTGACAAACCACCAGAGATGCGGCAAATGAGATCAAGTTGCCGTATCCCCGGTTGGCTTCTCCAGCGTGGCTTTTGGGCTTCGGCAGCCAGCAGAGATGCGGCAAACGCGATGAAAATAATGTATCCACCAGTTGGTCCATGAGAATGTCGACGAGATTGTTTCTGGCTTCCTGGAGCGATGCGTCTCACAGCTTGGTGGCAGCTCTCCGTTGATCCGAGTGATCGCCCTGCGCAAGTCGAGTCACGGATGATTTGGTGAATTGAGCTCATCGGCTGAGTTGCGGTCGAATTGGTGCATGATGATCGGATCTTCTCGGTCTTCGATCAGCAAGATTTCCTGGCCACAAAGGACGTTATTCCAGGTTTGTTCGTGAAGATCGGGCCAACGGACGGTCAGCTCGTCAAATTGTTCGACGCCCGGCCAACTGAAATGAGTCACGCGTTCGTTGGAGACCAAGTATCCGTCTCCTGCAACAATAAATCGGTAAATTGCTTTGCCTCGAACCTTTGCGATGAGAGTTGCCCCGATCGCTTCGCGACTACCGCGTCTCCCCGCGAGTCTTACCGCTAACGGTCGACCGCGTGACGGAGTTTGATTCGTGACCAGTGCAAACGGTGAATGAATGTGCGTTACGGCAAAATCCATCCGACCGTCACGATTCCAGTCGAGAACTGCCAATGCTCGCCCCAAGCGCTTTTGCTGAAAGAACGAGCCCAATCGTTCCGAGGAAACCTCTACAAAATGGTGGCCTCGGACATTTTGGTACACTTGCGATACCATCTGGTCCCCGGTACCAGTGCTCGAGACCTGATCGACGTGGCCATTGGTCACAACGAGGTCTTGCCATCCGTCGCCGTCGAAGTCTGCGAACTGAGTGCCGAACCCGAGCATCCAAAAACTTGGCTCGCGCAAACGAAATTTGCGTGTTTCGTCGGTGAAGTAACCGCCCTCCCCAGCCAAATAGAGCGTATTTGAGTCAGCAAAAAAATTCGTGACATGCAGATCGAGCCGACCATCGCCATTAGCATCCCCGGCCGCGACACCCATTGTTGCTTGCGCATTCCCGTCATTGTCGAAAGCAACTCCAGACAGCAACCCCGCCTCTGTAAATCCTGGAATTCCATCCGTTTGAGAACCTCGATTCAGAAACAAAAAATTCGCCGAGGTGTCATTTGCCACGAATAAACTCAGGCGTCCCTCGCCGGTGAAGTCCCAGGCAATCACACCAAGTCCCCGTCCATCAGGAACACGAATGCCGGCCTCTTCAGAGACATCGCGAAATCGTCCGTCGCCCAAATTGACGTAACAACGATCGTGCTCGGCCGTCAACAGATCCGGCGTACATGCGACAATCCGCCCGCTCGCTGTTTTACACTCCCTGGCAGCGGTTTCCTTCAAAAGAGCGTAATTCAAGACATACAAATCGGGCAGTCCGTCTCCCGTGAAATCCGCAAATACGGAACTCGTCGACCACTCCTCACCCCCCACCGCCGCATCATGCGTTGATTCGGCGAAAGTTCCATCCCCATTGTTGCAAAAGAGGGTATTCGGTCCAATGTTGCCGACATAAAGATCGGCAAATCCATCTTGATTGTAGTCGCCGACTGCGACGCCCTGCGAGAACGCGATTTCATTCACGCCGCTCGACGATGTGACGTCCACAAAACGTTCCCCTGCGGAACTACGATAGAGTCGATCCTTCATGGCAGGCTGGGGCGACGGATCGCGCCAATCATTTCCTTGGGCAAGATAGAGATCAACCCACCCATCGCCGTCGTAATCAATCGCACCAACACCGCCACCGGTCGAATTGAAAATGTGTGTGAGACGATTGTCGAACGTGGTTCCGTCGTAGAATTCGAAGTCGATCCCTGTTCGCAGAGAATCGTCCGAAAACTTCCATGCGACGGAATCGCGACCATCGTCTCCGAGGGTCGATTCTGCGACGCTAATTGAAGGCCATTTCGGTGGTTGAAATTCCGTCAAACGGAGTCGGTCGTGTGGCATTTCGAGCGTGTTCTGTGACGCCTCGTGGTTCCCGATTTTAGCCAGCCATCGAGCGAGTTCCCGCTTCGATCTTTCGGACGGATTGTCGAGGTTGGTGAGCACAAAACTCCATCCGGCAGCTTCCCAAAACCGTCCAAGTTTCCCGAGTAATTCGATCGTGTCGAATGTGGCTTGTTCTTCAAAGTTTGTACGCAACAAATTGTATTTTTGATCGACGTCCGCAAGGAGGGTTGCCCGCTTTGAGAACGTGCCAGCAATCTCTTTTCGGCCCAGTAGCCCCAAACATCCCGAAATCTGCAGATTAGCACCGAGATGATTCGGCGATCTCTGCAAGACCTGTAAGAAGCAATGTGCGGCGCCTTCAATTTGACCGAGTTGACGCGCTTTCAGTCCTTCCACGAACAAGACTTCCGGATGCCGTCGTGCGCTGTCTGGCATGCCGCCTCGCCAAAGCAAGAACTCCGAGAGATCTCCGCGATCCACAATGATGCGGCCGAGTCGACCGTGTGCTTCTCCAAGGTTGGGATGCGTTGCAAGAATGACGCGCAACAGCTTCTCCGCTTCGAATTCGTTGTTTTCATAAATCAGTTCGCGAGCTTCTGCGAGTCGAATCGGTAACGCGTGAGATCCCGGTGATTGGCTCATTCGCGTCAATCGTTCATCCTGACGAAAAAAACGATCGGTGACAGCAGCTCCCAGCAATTCGTCGCCGCGACATTTGCCGCGCTGAATTTGCGTAAAAAAGTGCGGTGCGGATTCCCAAACGCGGCCACAAATCTGCATGAGGTGCCCGAGTCTGTCGTTGGCTTCCAAGTGATAGGGATTCAGTTCCACGGCCCGTTGCAAGGATCGTTCTGCATCATCCAATTCCCCCAGGGAAAAGAAGCGCCGTCCCAATCCGATCGATCGCTGAAACTCCCATTGGCCTTCATCTCTTGGCAATTGCTGATAGGCCAGTACTGCGGCTTGATGGTCGCCCTGTTTCGCGGCGGCTTCGGCGACAAACCAGATTCCGTACACATCGTTCGGATTCGCTTGACGATACCGTCGCGCCAGTTCCAGGACGTTTGATTGACGACTTTCCAGTGATTTCAAAAGGTTGCGGAACGAAGTGTCGCGCTCGGTCGGGAATAGCTCCGTTTGAATGCACCAAAACACGGCCAGAAACAATCCGATTCCCATGCATATCGCAATCAACGCCTCTCGACTTTCGAATCGTTTCAGTGGCGAATGATGATCGGGAAATGCCATCTGTGCTTCCGCCATTTCATTCAAATCGGACTTGCCAGATGCGTTTCAGCGAAGCAGTGCATTTCAGCAAGTGCCGCGACGCCAGGGTCATTTCGACACCGAGGCGGGATGCTTTTCAGGAATTATACCCCACGCCGTCAACAACAATCCGAAAACCAACAGCACGCCGCTGGCGGGGATCAAGACTTGGCTTGCGGATCCTTGATGGGGAAACTGAATCAAAAATGCGTGTCCATAAGCTTGTTCGGCCGCATGGATCAGGATGACACCAGCAATCAATCTCACGATACCGCCCTTCGCGCTGCAAAAGCTATTGAACGAGGAAGCCCTGACGTCGAACTGGCAAATGCACTTGGTTTCCACCATGTTTTCATCTCTCGCATCAATTCACAAGCGACTTTTACCGCCACAAGTCGAATCCCGTTGGATTTTCAACCAATTCGCCGCGAGGAATCAAGATTTCAAAAACGAAAGCTTGCAACCCTGTTCTGTAACGGATAAACTCGACAGCGGCTGTCGCGCTCTGCGATTCTTGACGGCGCTCTGCAATTCTCAAGAGCGGTATTTACGAAATCAATTGAAAATACGGATGGCTGTTTTTACTTTTTCCTTTTCACTCGGAGGCGTATGATGAAAAAACGCGGATTCACATTGATCGAACTTCTGGTCGTGATTGCAATTATTGCAGTCTTGATCGCCCTATTGCTGCCGGCGGTACAACAGGCGCGCGAAGCGGCGCGACGTACCCAGTGCAAGAATAACCTGAAGCAGATGGGCTTAGCGCTTCACAATTACCACGATGTTTACAATACTTTCCCGAACGGAAACATCGCTTCATCGCAGGGTGGTTGGGGGTTATCCTGGTACAATCGAATTCTGCCGTACGTTGATCAAGCACCTCTGTATAACCAACTCACGTTTAATGGCGTTCAACACGGTTGGGCTTGGAATGATCCCACAAATCCAGGTGGAGTTCAAAACGGAACGGCTCATTCAAAAGTAACGCTCACGTTCGTGCTTTGTCCTTCAAGCTCTCTCCAGCCAAAACGTGACGCTGGCGGATTCGTCATCACGAACGCTCAGTACTATGGCATCATGGGTGCGACCGATGGAAACGGATTTACTAACAATCCTGCACGGATGTCACAAGCGGGGCGTTCATCCATCATCTCTGAGGGTGGGTCGTTCGGTCCTGTTGTTTCATACGGAATCAAAGATATGACCGATGGGAGCAGTAATGTGGCGATGGTCGGGGAAGCCTCGAATTTCGTCAAGAATACCGCAGGGAACCGATCTCAGATTAACGGCATCCATGGGATTACGATGGGGAGTCCAAATTTGACTCGCATTCTTGATTGTCCAATTACCAATCCCGGCTGTGTGTTTGATCGCCAATTCAATTTGACCACACTCCGTTATCCTCCGAATGCACCCGTCATTGACGGAGACCTTGTCAATTGGCCGGGTGTCGGTGACAATTTCGGTAGCAACAACCCACTGAACTCAAGTCACACGGGGGGAGTTCATACGTTGATGGGTGACGGGACCGTTCGGTTTATCAGCGAAAATCTCGATATGCTGACGCTGCGTCGGCTCTGTTCGCGCGATGACGGTCAAGTTGTTGGCGAATTCTAAATCGTCACAAAAG
>JANXOO010000757.1 GCA_025353525.1 Schlesneria sp.
CCTTTAACAGTGAGTCTCCGTAACAAATCTCGCCCGATCACTTTTTCATGTCAACCCCAGGTTTTCATCACCCCAGTCCAGGGGGTGTCCCTGGCGAATAACCATGCACTCCCTCGCTAACGCTTCGGGTTACCTTAATAATCCAGGCCATAATGGGCCTCGCCCCTCCAACGGACATCGCCGTCCCGAATGCCTTGGCCTTATTCGTTTTTGATCCGGGCGATCACCTCCGAAAACGGAGCGTCGCTCAGGCTGAGTGCTTGCAGGACACTTGCGAGGACCAGAAGAGCGTCGCAAGCGGGTTCGTCACGGTGAAACCAGACTCGTCCGTCGCTCGACAGATAGAGTGCAGCGTTGCAATCAACCAGCCGCCGGACCGCGTCACCGACCGATTCACCACCATCGATCGCACTGGCATCACGACCCGACAACCAGACTGTGGCATCATTCATGAGTGATGTCGCGACGACGATTTTGGCAGAGTGATTTTCGCGTATCGAAATTTCGATCAACAATCGAGCAATTTCTCTCGGCGTAACCAAACGGCCCCGATCAGTCACGAACGCCAGATGCTGACCGTCTTCATCGATCACCAGTCCTATGTGATGCTGTCCGTCAATCACCGATTGAGCAACGCGCTTCAAATCATTGTCGCACGGATCAAAAAGATTGCGTTTCCGCGTTGGAAGCGGGATATGCGTCAGTTTGCACGGCAGGCTCGCGAACAGTCCGTCGAGGATGCGCGGCATCAGCCGTGTTGATGAACCACAGACAATGTGAAAGGGTCGCAGCGCGTGGAATCGCGGGGCGAGGCTCGATTCGTAAATCGCCAGTCCGTCCTGGGGATGGTGACCTGCGTTGTGACGGGTCTGTCTCCCGACACCTGCGGCCGCATCGCGCTCGATCTGCAACAGTACCTCGTACGGAACAGGAAACGCACCTCGTCCGCACAGGTCGAAGCCCGTCCACGATGGATCGCACCCCGCACCGGTCACGAAGAGACCTGCAGCGGCATTCAGCGATCGGACACTGGTTGTCAGAATGGGCGGAGCGGTTTGTCCCAGATCGATGACGGAACATCCCATGCGTCTTAACCCCAACACCGCTCCTGTGACGATATCGGGTGACGACGGTCGCTCGTCGAATCCCACGACGACGGTTGGGCCTCGCGATGTGACGGGTACTGAACCGGACAAATCGTTCGCAACGATTTGGGATCGGTCCTCGGGTTCGCGACGAGCGAGCATCGGTTGCTGTTCCCACAGAACGGCAGCCAATGCTTCACCCCATTGTCGAGCGCGGTTCCTGTCGAACTCGTTCAGGTAGACGCCGCGAACGTTTTCGTCGGTCAACAAGGACGAGCGGATTGCGGGGCGCGGAACCGAGGGAAGCTTTTCTTCAAATCGAGTCACCGCATGACCAGTGTCATCGCGATGTTCGCAATTCTGGCACCTGGAATAAAACGCGGCCAGGCGGGCAAGATGAATGCTGTGCGGAATCGAATAGAATTCGCCCGGACACGTATACGATGAAGGTCGTTCGCGTTCCAATTGTGGACCAGGCAGCGAATCAGCTTCACTCATTGCGATCCGTCCAGGTATTGTTTGATTGATCTGTTGCAAACGAGTGATCGTCCGGAACAACACTGTCCAGCCGTTCTGGCGAAGCGCCGCCAACGGTACTTTCCGGCGTCATCGGGGTTTGTTCGCCGCTGATGACTGGCGAATTCTCCACTGCCGGTTGCTCTGTACCAAGGTTAAACGACGCAGACATCCCCGATGTCGATGGCTGCATCGAAGAAGACGTTTCGGAATACCGTTCGATCGCATCGATCATGCGTCCGAGTTGCGCGATCATCTGCGGGACATCGTGTTCCAGCATCCTCTGAAACGTACTTGTTCGAGCCCGATATTCGTTGGCTTCGCGACCCGACTGCACCATCCATTTGCGGACGGCCTGCTGTTTCTCGCGAACGTATTCCATTCGCATTTTCGCCTTCTCGAAGGCTTTCTTTTCTTCGATACAATCGGATCGGCGACCGGCCACAGTCCGCAAGCGACATGTCTCGAGTCCGACACGCGTCGATGCCACAAGATCGTATGCCCGGCGTTCCTGATCGCGCCAATAGTTCGGACGATCGAGTTCCAGCCATGCCTGCGTTCGATCGATCTTCTGTCGCAGTTCTCCCATTGCCGTGGTGGCTCGCTCCTGAAATATCACGAGTGCCGAGCGAACGTCTCTGATCGCATCGACCGAATGAACGTTGGCACTCTGTGGACCGGGCATCACGCGCCTCCTGAAAAACAGGTCACTTCTGCGACAGGTATTCTTCGATTCGTTCGGCCTTTCGCATCAGATAGGGGACGTGTTGCTCGTTCGCCTCGATAAACCGGGACAGCAATTTCAGATGTTGCGAGAATTCGTCGGCGAATTTCAAATGCTCCTGATCCCGCCAGGACTGGCTGAGTGAATTCAACTGCCCGTTCACGGCCGTCAATCGGCTTTGCAGCTCGGTCGTGAAATCTCGCAACAATGACGCGAACCGCCTGAGTTCAATCGGATCGACAACGGCTTGAGACATGAACAGACCCTTTCGTCGATGGCGTGTTTATCCAATATCTGCGAGTGACACACGAAGCCCGTCACTCGACCTGTGTTACTCGACGACTATGACCCGACCGAGCCCGAACTGATCTCCGGTTCGCAGCAGTTCGTTCGAGTTTCTGTCGACATGAATTTCGACCATTTTTTCACTCTGCACCGCCCCGCCCGATTCGTCGGCAAGTTGACCGACAATCGTGCGGCTCGCGACATTGATGATATCACCGGTGGACGGATATGCGAATGTGCCGTCCAGGCTGAATGTGATCCAGCCGGGTTCGTCTCGCACTTTGATGCTCGCCAGAAGCGCGGGTGGCGTCGCCGTAGCATCGTAAACGTGCATCCGCTGATTGAAGGCATCACAGACCCAGACCTGTTTTTCGTCGGGTGTCAGGCCAATTCCATGACTGGGGCAGCCATGTCGCTTGACTGTCCCTTTTTGAAATCCGGGGACTTCGAC
>JANXOO010000759.1 GCA_025353525.1 Schlesneria sp.
CGACCGTCGTGACATCGACGGGAGTCGATCAACTGGCCGTTCCTCAACCAACCACATTTTCGCTTTCGCCAGGCCGATCGCCGATTCGTGTCAATCCGCCGCTGGGCATGAATGCCACAGCAGGAGGATCGCGGACCGTACCGTCATCGGCAACACGCGAACCTTATCGATTGCCGGAAACTGCGATCCTCGACGACGCCGAAGCGTTTCCGTACGACATACTGGCTGCGAAGGCTCAGACAGCCGCCGCGACGCTTGAAAAAACCTTTCTGGAATTCGGCCTGAATGTGAAAGTCGTCGAGATCGATACGGGGCCGGTCATTACCCAGTTCGAACTGGAACTCGAAAAAGGGTTGCGACTTTCCAAAGTCACATCGCTGGCCGACGACCTTGCGATCGCTTTGCGAGTTTCGTCGGTTCGCGTCATTGCTCCGATTCCCGGCAAAAACACGGTTGGTGTCGAAGTACCGAACGAAGTACGTGTGATGGTCCGGCTGAAAGAACTGATCGATTCGTCACGAGCCGACATCGAATCGAAAGCGATCCCGATGTTCTTGGGGAAGGATGCCAGCGGCAAACCGCTGGTCGTTGATATGTGCAAGATGCCGCATTTGCTGATCGCCGGACGGACCGGGACAGGAAAAAGCGTTTGCCTGAATACGTTGATCGTTTCGATGTTGATGACACGAAGTCCCGATCAGGTCAAGATGCTGATGATCGACCCCAAGATGGTCGAATTGAGTCCCTACAGCCGCATCCCGCATCTGATGCACCCCGTGATCACTGACATGAAGAAAGCAGAGGCGGTCCTGGGCTGGGCGGTCGGGAAAATGGAAGAGCGATACCAGTTGCTCTCGGCGGTCGGCGTCCGTCATATCGACAGCTACAACAAGCTGGGACGGGAAAAGATCCTGAAAAAACTGGGGCTGGACGAAGGGACCGAAGAGGCTGCGACGATTCCTGTATCGATGCCATTCATCGTGATCGTGGCCGACGAAATGGCTGACATGATGATGACGTCCGGAAAGGATGTCGAAGGTCACATTATTCGCCTCGCTCAGAAATCGCGTGCGGTCGGAATTCACCTCGTTCTTGCGACTCAGAAACCGACCGTCGATGTCATTACCGGCCTGATCAAATCGAACTTGCCAGCCAGAATTTCGTTCCAGGTTGCAAGTCGGATGGACAGCCGGGTCGTGCTGGACGAAATGGGCGCCGACAAGCTGCTCGGCAAGGGAGACATGCTGTATATGGCTCCTGAAACAAGCTGCCTTCTGCGAGCTCAGGGAACGTACGTCAGCGATGACGAAGTCACGAAGGTGATCGAATTCTTCGCCGATCAGGAACCGCAGTACGACGAAGAACTGATCGCACTCAAGGCAGCACCGGCGGCGACAAAAGGCGGAAAAGGAGCTTCCACAGAACCTCGCGAACGGGACGAAGTTTATGAAGAAGCAGTCGAAGTCGTGATCCGGGAAGGCCGCGGCAGCGTTTCGCTATTGCAGAGATCGTTGGGTGTCGGCTACGGGCGTGGTGCGAGACTGATTGACTGGATGGCCGAAGACGGTATTGTCGGCGGCTACAATGGCAGCCAGGCTCGCG
This sequence comes from Schlesneria sp., assembly GCA_025353525.1. GTDB lineage: Bacteria > Planctomycetota > Planctomycetia > Planctomycetales > Planctomycetaceae > Schlesneria. The sequence goes on from JANXOO010000759.1 coordinate 1,603, forward strand.
AAGTCGTCATGTCGATGGACGAATGGGACGAGATCAAAGAGTCACGGCAAATGGCGGTCAGTCGCTGATCTCTATAGACTGCGCGCTGTTTCCCGCCGCGCGAAGTCCTGAACCGAAAGCCCGTGAATGCGAATTATTGCCGGAAAGTATCGTCGCCGAACACTCTTCACCAATCCGGGTCTGACAACCCGTCCGATCATTGATCGCGCCAAGGTGATGCTGTTCGATCACATTCGGCATCGACTTCCAGGCAGCAAGGTTCTGGACATCTATTCGGGAACGGGAACACTGGGTTTCGAATCGCTGAGCCGGGGTGCGACGAGTGTCGTTTTTTGCGAACAGGATCACCGTGCCCACGAGTTACTGGTCAAGAACGTCGAGATGCTTCAGGCGACCGACACAACGCTCTGTTGGCGCGTCGATTGCCAGCGGTGTTCATTCAAAGCCCAGGGTGGATCATGGTATCCCTATGACGTAGTTTTCTTCGATCCCCCCTACGTCATGATCGAAAAAGAATTGCATCCGGGCACGCTGCTCTATCGGTCACTGGACCGTTTGACCCGGCCCGAATTGACCGATGAGAATGCGTTACTTGTCGTCCGGACACCTCACGATGCCAAATTCGTAATGCCCCTCGCGTGGGAGACATCCCAGGTCTTGTCTGTCGCGAGTATGGACATTCATCTGATGCGAAAGCGACCCGATTTGATCACAAGTCAGGCCGAAGTGACTTGATGACCCTGACAGGAGCCGGATTGTGACCGAATCGCCTGATTTGTTTGCCTCAACCGGGCCATCGGCACCGCCAGAGCCAACCGAACGTCCGAGTGTCATGGAACGGCCGATGTATATTTGTTGGGTGCTGCTGTTCCTCGCAGCACTCTCGGTGTTCGAGATTGCCGTTCCGATCGGAATCTACGTCGCCATCTACGGTGTCCCGACTTTCACGGATCTTTTGACGAATCGGTTAGCGGAGTATTCGCATTCGACGTTGTGGAACGAACGCGTCTGGTATTCGGTCCTGAAGGCAGGTCCTGGCAACCTCACTGGCAAGGGAACATTGGCCTCTTTTGATCCGGAAAAAGGCGATGTCAGAGAATCGCAATTTCAGGTTCCCTTCCCTTTGATCGGAATCGTCCCCGACGGAGACCGGATGTGGGCTGTTTCGTCGATGTCAGTGACAAAAATCGAAGAAGACCGGGTGACCGAGTTCAAGCCGATACGGTCGTTGGGGCGGACGAGCGAACCGTTTCTTTACGAAGATCGCCTGGCAATCATCGACATTGCATCGGGTCGCCAACCGACGTTATTGGTCTTCGATGGAGCCGAATGGACCGACGCGGGCAGAATTGTCGTTCCGTTCGGCTTGGGAAGTGCAAGTGTCGATGGAAAAACATCGCTGGTCGCAGCGGCACCGAATCCAAAAGTGGGCGCTTCGCTTATGGACCTTACTGTTGTCGCCAGCGGCGGCAAATATCACTTGTTTATGAGCGACGGATCAACGATCGCGTACAAGCGGGGTTTCGAAATCGCACCGACCTCAGCACTCGCACCAGAGAACAGCTCGAATCCGGTCGATCTTTGCAATCTTGATGAATGGGAGTTCGTCTGTACTTCAGCGTCAGGCCTGGGTCGTGCGGGGATCGGTCGACTGGGATCGGTGGTTTGCAAAGTTGGCCTGGTCAACGGCGAACCGGTCGTCATCACCGTCGCGTCATCGAGCCCGAACCCGTTCCAGGGAAATTCGCTGACCGCACACCGCCGTATCGACGGTGACTGGCAACAGTTCGCAGAGTTGCCAACGCAGTCCCTGATGAGTCTGCTGGTCGTCACTGACGGCCAAAACACTTATGTCAGCGGTCAATCAATCGTTCAGGTCTTGCGCGTCCACCGCGTCACACAAACCGGAATGCTGCCGAACGGCATTGTCATCAAGGCACCGGTCGCACCGTTGCAAGCACCGATGGAACGATTCGTGAGGATCGGTCACTGTGTTTATTGGCCAAGCCTGTTAGTGCTGGTGTTGGTAATGAGTCGATTAACTTCCGCGTATCGCAGTTCGCTGTACCAGTTCGGGATGACGAACGTCGAACTGGCCTCGTTCACTCGTCGCGGCATCGCACGAATCATCGATACCGCGTTGTTCTGGATTCCGGCCTACGGATTGATTGTTGCGTCTGGCATGTCTTCGCAAGAGCAAATCGCAGAAAACCTGGACAAGATTTTCGATTTCGGCAAAGACGGACTCATCGTGCGAGCCGCATGGTTGTACCTGTACCTGACGCTGTTAGCGGTCTCATTCCTGATCGTCAACAGCGTGCTGCAGGGTGTCTGGGGCGTGACCTTGGGAAAATGGATCTGCGGAATTCGAACCGTTCGTTCGACACTGCGTCCGTGCGGCTTTTTTCGAGCCCTCTTCAGGGATCTTCTGCTGTTGGCCGATACATTTTTCGCATACAGCTTCATCCCGGTCACATTAGCCATCGCGTTCAGCGCTAACCGCCAACGACTGGGTGACATGGCCGCCGATACAATCGTGATTCGGAAGCCGAAGCAATCGGGCTGTTAATGTCACGCCATTTTTGTACTTGCGAATTGGCGAACTATTCCGGCGGAGGGGGAAGCGACTTGGAAAACAGGAATTTTCCTTCCTTCCGTTTTGACATCGCCTTGGCATGGACGCGTTGAAGAAACGAACTGGCCTTCATTTCGGCGTCGCGGCCGCCTCGGGAAAGACTGGCCTGCGCCGCACCGATCACGCTTTGCAAAATCTTCCGATACGTTTCGAACTCGTTGACCGCCTGCTGGATCCCCGGAAACGGCTTGCGCTGGACGACGTGGTTTTCGTGAATTTCCTCGAACTGGTGCCGCCGCCCTGCTCCGCTGGTCGTTCCCAGATCGATTTCCTTTACAGAACGGGACATGATCAGCATCGCGTCTCGCAAGCCGCGACGGCAATCAGCCCATTCCCCGATATCTTTCGTCGAGCAGGCCAGGCGTTCGTGCGATGACAGGTCGCGGTTGAGGGAACCAAGTCGCGCTGAAACAGAACCAATCTCTTTTCGCAATGAAGCGACGCGAACGTCCAGTGCGATGATGTCTTTCCAGTTGGACTCGATCGCCTCAAGCAGCAATTGATCTTCATTCGAAATGGCGGCCGCCACCGTCATGGTCGCCAGACCATAACCCGGATATCCTGCAAACTGTTGGGAATATGTTGCTGTGCTGGCATAGCCGACGGGCCAGCCAGTCTGAGGGATCGCTGCCATCCAGATCGAAACGTCCAGATTTGTTCCGTTCGCGGGGAAAGGCAGAATCTGGTCCAGCATTGGCGATGTTCCGCCGACCGCATCGAAGTTCATTCCGTTGACAGTCCAGCACAGGATCTGACCCGGATCGAGTCCCGCCAGGGCGACCATGCGTCGTAACGAGAGTCCCGCGACGACGTTCACGTCAGCAAACAGAGATGCGGGGATCAGGAACATCATTCCGGTCGGAATCGCGGCGGGTCGATACCAGGCCCACGCCACCGACTGTCCCGATTGATCGACCGGCACGGGTTCCCAGCTGAGCGACGGATTTCTCTGCGAAAGCAGCATGTTTGATGTTCCGAAGACGGGCAGCTCCAACGCAAGCAGGATACCATACCATCGACCCGCCGTTACAGGCTGAATCAGGGAATTCAAGACATTTTATGGTTAATTGTTAAAGGTTTCAGGAGGCCGCCCTGGCGAGGGCATTTGTCGAGGTGCTTTTGAAAAGGCGTCCGATTCGAAAGCGAGGACATTTCGCCTGTTTCGACGCGACGGAGCCCGGCAACTCGACGCGACTTTTGCACGGTGGTACGATCTTGCCGTTAGCCCCTAAAACAGATCAATGACAGACGCAATCATATGAATGCCAATTCGTCACAATCAGGTTCGACTTCGCCAAGCTTGCTCGCTCGTGTTCGGAACGATGATCCTGAGGGATGGCATCGATTGCTGAAGATCTATGGACCATTGGTGTTTCACTGGTGTGAAAGAGCCGGACTGAAAAACGCCGACAGTGCCGATGTGATGCAGGACGTTTTTTTGAAGGTTTCAAAGTCGATTGGGCGATTCGCCAGAGTTCGCGAAAGAGATTCGTTCCGTGGCTGGCTGTGGACGATTACCCGAAATCAGGTCCGGGACTTTTGTCGCAGCAGATCTCAACAGGTCAACGCGGTCGGAGGAACGAATGCCTGCATGCAACTTGCCGCAGTCTGCGAGCCGTTGCCTGAAGATTCGGTTTCGGCAACAAACCCACTGGAGATCAGCGGAGTTCTTCACCGCGCCATGAATCTGGTCCGCTCGGAATTCGAAGAACGGACCTGGAACGCCTTCTGGCGATCCGCCGTTAACGAGGAGCCGACTTCAGAGATTGCTCTCAGCCTTGGAATCACCGCGAACAGCGTTCGTCAGGCAAAATCACGCGTCCTGCGGAGACTTCGCGAGGAACTTGGCGAATTGGCAGGCGTGTGACCTCTTGGCCATTGTTTTGGCATGGAAGGACCGCTGTTGCGGCCTGGTGATGACGATTCAGAAAAATGCTGTCGCGCTCATTCGTTGAGGTTGGTGGTGAGATGCAATTCTCGTTTTCCCGCTGCTGACCTTTGTCGAGGGATATTATGACCGTCATACCGCAAACGTGCCTGTCGACTGACGAATTACGCGACTACATTCTTGGACGAACTCCGGATGATCGCTTTGAAGTCATTGCTTCCCACCTGGAAATATGTCTCGCTTGTGAAGATACGATGTCGTCGCTGGACGACACTGCGGATTCCATGCTGGACCATCTGCGACTTCCCCCGGCTCAACGGATTGCCAGAACACCGGAATATGCCGCAGCGATCGAACGATTGCAGTCAGGCTCGTTTGGCATCACCCCTTCGTCCGCCAGCGACATCGGACCTGCCAATCAATTTGATGCGAATCATCCCGTCGCGATTCGCGATTATCAGTTGATCGCCCTGCTCGGGACCGGTGGGATGGGAACCGTTTACAAAGCCATTCATACCCGGCTCGGTCGGATCGTCGCGCTGAAAATGTTGCCGATGCGTCGTATTCGCGATGCGGACGCGATTGCTCGTTTTGAACGGGAAATGAAAGCGATTGGAAAACTCGACCATCCGGCAATTGTCAGCGCCACCGATGCCGGTGAAGTCGACGGTCAGCATTTTCTTGCGATGGAATTCGTCGAAGGCCTTGACGTGTCACAACTCGTGGACCGACACGGACCACTGTCGATCCCGGATGCGTGCGAGATCATTCGCCAGGCCGCGGCGGGATTGCAACATATTCACGAACGGGGACTCGTACATCGCGATATCAAACCATCCAATTTGATGATCACCGCCGATGGGAATGTCAAGATTCTGGATCTCGGATTGGCACTCCTTGCCGAACAGCACGAGAGTATCGACGAACTGACGACCGTGGGACAGATGATGGGTACGGTCGACTACATGGCTCCGGAACAATGCGACGATTGCCACGACATTGATATTCGCGCCGACATTTACAGTCTGGGGGCAACGCTGTTCAAAATGCTGACGGGCAGAGCACCGTTCGCAACCTCAGACCGTCGTTCGCCGCTGTCCCGAATCCGGGCGCTGGCGACCGAACAGCCACCTCGCCTTGGCGATTGTCTGAAGGATTTGCCACCGGATTTTTGCGCTGTGTTCGACCGAATACTGGCCCGGAATCTGAACGATCGATACTCCGCACCCGGAAAGGTTGCCGAAGCGATCAGCCCCTTTACAACAGATCATCACCTGAAGGGGGTGATGGAGAAGGCTTCTGCCGCGTCGGTGCCCGCCGTCAATTCGCCGGTTCCTTCTCTTCCTCCAAAATCGCTTCTCTGGCTGAACGTCCCGACGACAGTGAATTCGGGTGTAAAAACACCCACGAAGTATCGGGTTCTGAAGTATCTGGTTCCGCTGATTGTGTTCGCGGCGATGGCAATCGTTTTGCGACTTCAAACGGACAAAGGTGAACTGATCGTCGAGTGCAACGTCCCGAACGTACAAATCCGGTTGCTGAAGGATGGCAAGATTCACGATGAACTGAAGCTGAAGCAGGGGCGGACATCGATTTCGGTATTTTCGGGACAATATGAGATCAAAATCCTGGAAGAATCTGATTCTGTTGAAATCACGGCTGATCGATTCAAAATCAGTCGCGGTTCGACGGTTGTCGCCGAGGTGAGATATGCACGGCACGATTCGGACAAGGATCGTTCGACGGCGAGCACCGAGTCCGAAAAAAGCCCGCCAATTTACAGCGGCAAGACATTTGCGCAATGGAAAAAAGATCTTGCAGATCGCGATCCGGCTCATTTGTGTCCGGCGCTGAAGGCAATTGGAGTCCTTGGTGCCACGGAAGATCCGCAGTCGGCGGGTCGACTGATCTTTGAATCGGTCGGTCATTTATTCCAGACGGCCACCGACCTGAGTCCAAGCAGGACACCAACGGACCTGGATCAGATTCGTTCTGCGGCGGTTGAATCGTTTCGTCCTCTGCTTGTCGCCCCTGAAGGCATCGCGTTACTGGGTGAACTGCTGGTCAAGGGCGACAAGGCCTCTCGACGATTCGCGATCAGCGTGCTCGATTGCCGTGAAGCCAATCCGCCGTATTTGGCATCGGGATACAACTTTGCACTGAATGCGATCAAAAACCTCGTTCCCGCCCTCGTTACCGCTTCGCACGATGCCGATGTTGACTTACGGATCGCCACGATGCAGTTGACTCAGGGCAATGCAGATACCAACCCGGATGTTGGAATCCGATGGACCGAGATGGTGGCGTCAGACGATTTCCGCCAGCTTTACGCGATGTCCGAAATGCTGTTTGAAGTGGCCCCTGACAAGAGACAACTGATCGGTGATCGCTTTCTGCAATTTTACGAAGCGAATCGACAGGCCATTTCAGCATCTCGCGTCCGAAGAGATACGAGTGTACCGATCGGCGACACCGCCTTTGAGCCAATAAGTTTGCTGCACATCGCGATCGAATGCGGGATCCGCTCGGAGAAAATCTCTGAGGAACTGATGGCGGCTGTGAAGGACACCAAAGCGGCCCGAGATCTGCGGGGCGGAGCGGCATTCCTGTTGGGGATCCAGTCAAATCCGACCGGGAAAGAGGTGGGAACCCTGCTGGAAATTCTGGAAGGTGGAGATTCGGGTCTGACGGAAAAATGCTCGACAACTCGTTACTGTTTTCAACAGCGTCCAGGCGTTTCAAAATATCATGGAGGCGAGAGCCTGCGTTTGATCATTATCGAAGCTCTGGGAAATGCTGGTCCGGCGGCAGTGAATGCAATACCCTGGCTGATCGGATTCATCAGCGTGGAGGTCGATCCTGCGGATTTGACGGCGCCGAAGTCCTTCCTGTCGGTGGAACTGAGATTTGCGATTGAAGCCCTCGGGAAGATTGGCATGAATGCCCAATCCGTGCAGGCCGTCGAAAAGTACCTGAAAGTTGGACCGAACCCGTCATCCGATCAATTGGCAGAATTCGCCACCAAAGCACTTCGACTGGTTCCTCCCGAGGAATTGAAACGACTGCGGGCCGAAAACGAAAAACTCCGCCACGAACGATGACTACAGTGGGCGATGGATACGGACAATGCCACCGCAATCTTTCCTGTTGACCGCAATCGTTGAAAGGAGTCGTCCGGTTTGACTTTCATTTGACCTGCTCCCCTGACAGAATGTCAGCGAACCTGTCTGCCTTTTGGCCCGCTGACAGATCAATGACACCGGCAATCAGGTTCAAGGCGTCTCGAAGTACCACAGTCGTGCGAGCTTGCGTCTGGACATCATCGAGGGTCCAGGAAACGCTGGACCGGAAGCAACGAATGCGGTTCCGCGGTTGAACGGTTTTCCGGTAGTGGGTCAGTCTGATCGTGGAATTTGAAAAATCGCCAGATCGACCACCCGCGATTGTCGCTTGAAAGCTGGACCTACGAATTCGCCTCTTCCAAGGAGATCATGTCGATGATCTGCGATCCCAATCGTCGCGTCCCGTCCACCGATACGTAGACCTCATCGTTGAAAGCCTTACGCACAGTTTGCTCTTCAGCAGCCCTGTAGCGTACTCGGTGCTCGGCAGTCGATAAGCGGCTTCTTACAGTGAAGGTGCATCTGCCGACATCCAACTCTTCGATAACGCCCGAAACAGCAATTGCCTGAGGTTTTGTCTGGCGGAGTTTCTTGAGAGTGCGAACGATTTTCGTCGCGTCCTTTTTGACCAATTTAATCGGTCGGGATGCCTCTCGACTTACCAACCTGCCGCTGATTTCAACTTCATCTTCTCCAGCAGTTGGCGCAAGTTGTCGAACAGATTCCAGAACTGACTGAAACTCGGCTGCTTCAGACGTTAGCGTGTCTTCAGAAGAGTCCTGAATGGTCCAGGACAAACCGCGATCCAAAAGTTGTCGCATGCGATCCATTGTGGAATACGCATCATTAACTTCCTCCTCACTGCCCGACCGCGATAATATCGCATCTCGATCCGGCTCACGGAAAGCGATTTCGAGACTTCGAAAGGCGACTTGCTGAGTTTGCAGATTGAGCAGTTCGGAAATCGCTCCAATATTGTGGCGTAAACCAGTCACCTCGTTAGCCGCAGCTTTGGCCAATCCTTTCAATGAACGCTGCACTCTCCCAACAAGCGATTTAATCACATCGGCGTTGATCCTTCCGGATTCGAGAAGCAGCCCTTTCAACCTCACTCGCAATAACGGTTCAAGGCTTGGATACAGCATCACGCCTTCATCAGGGACTGCATCATCATCCAGGTTGCGAATTCCCTGAATGACAAAGGCGGAGGTGACTTTCCATGTCGAATCGCACGATGCGAACCATACAAGTGGCTGGTCCAGAATGCCCCGCACAGTCTGAATGCCATTTTTCAATTTGGCAATTGTTTCCTGCTTCACAGGAACAACGATATGGTGGCGTACCTGACCTTCCACGCTGACGAGATGCGATAGGCAAAGCCCCATTGGGTGATGAAAACTTGGGGTTGACATGAAAAAGTGATCGGGCGAGATTTGTTACGGAGACTCACTGTTAAAGG
>JANXOO010000771.1 GCA_025353525.1 Schlesneria sp.
GGTTCTGAAAATGCCCTGGCTTTGATCGAAGCGGCGAACCAACGAGAACGTCTGGTGCTGATTCGCTGGGTCTGGCTGGACGAAACAGGTGGCGAACGATTCCGTCCGCAAGCGCCTGCTGACCGGATCAATCGTGCAACACGCGGTGAAACGGTGACACTTCAATATCAATCAGCAGATGGAGCGTCCTATTTACTGACTTATGTGTCCGTCAATGTCGACCGCCGTCCCGGTGCGCTGGAATTATCCGAACCGCTGAATGTCGCCGATGACTTTGTCAGGATTTCAATTTATCGCAAGATTGTTTTGGCCGGAATCGTTGTCGCCAGCAGTATCGGAGTCATGCTGGCCATGGGAATCTGGCTGGTCGGCTGGCCCCTGAAACGGCTGATCGACAAGGCTCGCCGCGTGAGCGGTGGAGATCTGTCAGGGCCAATCGCAGTACGCAGTCGCGACGAACTTTCGGAACTTGCCGACACCCTCAATCTGATGTGCGATAATTTATCCGAATCGCAAAAACGGCTTCGCGCCGAAGCGGAGGCCAGGGTGGCGACCGTTGAACAATTGAGACATGCCGATCGGTTGCGTACCGTCGGGCAACTCGCATCGGGTGTCGCTCACGAACTGGGGACGCCCTTGAATGTCGTTACCGGACGAGCGTCAATGATCACATCGGGGCGACTGGCTCCTGAGGCGATCATCGAGAGCGCTGCAATCATCAAAACGCAGGCCGAGCGCATGGCTGGAATCATCCGTCAGTTGCTCGATTTTTCCCGGAGCAGCTCGTCTCATCGAGTGCAAGTCGATCTGAGGATGATCGTCCGCGAAACGGTCGGCATTCTTGACCCCTTAAGCCGCAAGCATGGTGTCGAGCTGATTGTTGATTCGACGGACGAGCCAATGTCGGCGTGTGTCGATCCTGGCCAAATTCGTCAGGTGCTCACCAATCTGATCGTCAACGCCATTCAGGCGACACAACCGGGTGGTCGGGTCGCGATCAGTGTTTCGCGAGATCATCCGCTTCAAACCGACCGACATGACGAACGTTGGAAGAACGCGTGCTTCTGTCTTACTGTGACGGATAACGGCTGTGGAATCCCGGACGAAGTCCGCAACCGGTTGTTCGAACCGTTCGTGACGACCAAGGAAATCGGTGAGGGGACCGGACTGGGGTTGTCGATTGCCTATGGTATTGTGAAAGAACACGGTGGCGAAATCGACGTACAAACCGAGCCGGGTCGCGGCAGCCAATTTCGCGTCTTCCTTCCGGGAGGTGAGCAATCATGCCAGGGCGAGTCCTGATTGTCGACGACGATCGAAGCATGTGTGAATTGATTGAAGCCGATTTGACATCGCGAGGAATTCAGTCGGAATGGCGGACATCGGCGGAAGAAGCGCTGCGTGCTATTCGGGATGGACAGTTCGATGTGGTTCTCACCGACTTGCAAATGCCCGGCCTGAATGGTCTCGCGCTCTGCGAGCGAATCGTGTCGAATCGGCCCGACATCCCCGTTGTCGTAATGACAGCGTTCGGAAGTCTGGAAACCGCTGTGGCCGCACTTCGCGTCGGTGCCTACGACTTTGTCAGCAAGCCCGTTGAACTCGACATGCTGGCTCATCGGATCGAGCGTGCCATCCAGCACCGCGAACTTTCAGAGCGAGTCCGCGTTTTGAGCGATCGGGTCGAGCAGTCGAATCGATTCTCGAACCTGCTGGGCGAGAGCCCCGTCATGCAGCGATTGTTCGACGAACTTCAACGCGTCGCTCAGTCGGATGCTTCGGTGTTGGTGACCGGCGAAAGTGGTACAGGGAAGGAACTGGTTGCCCGAGCCCTTCACGACCAAAGTCGCCGCCGTACCGGGCCTTTTGTGGCGATCAACTGTGCGGCATTGCCCGAGTCGCTACTGGAAAGCGAATTGTTCGGCCACAAACGGGGAGCGTTTACAGACGCCGTTTCCGAGCAGCGCGGACTGTTTTTGCAGGCCAATGGCGGCACACTGTTTTTGGATGAGCTGGGTGAGTTTCCATTGTCGTTGCAACCGAAGCTGCTGCGAGCACTCGAAGAACGGACCGTTCGTCCGGTCGGAGGTGACAAGGAGTTTCCGTTCGATGTTCACCTGATTGCTGCCACCAACCGCGATCTTGAAACTGCGGTCGAAGAAAAACGTTTCCGCGAGGA
>JANXOO010000772.1 GCA_025353525.1 Schlesneria sp.
TGACTGTCCCTTTTTGAAATCCGGGGACTTCGACACGATCGGTCTTTTTTCCGGTGATCAGATCTCCCACTTCGAATCCGAGCAACTCGTTGACGCAGACGTAGCATCGAGTCTGTCGACCATTCACAGTGAACGGTCGAATCCCCGCCGAAAACGGCCCAACCGTTCGTTCGATCGTATGCGACGAGGTGTCGGCGACGGTTAACAATGGCGACTTCAGCCCCGCGAGGTACGCTCGTTTTCCGTCGAGTCCACAGATTGTATTATGAGCACCTGATTTGGGTTCAAGCTTCGCCAGTACGTCTCCGGACATTCCGTCAACGACGACCCAGTGATCATTTTCGAGAGACGGGACATAAAGAAATTCGCCATCGGGAGCAATCGCCATCCGGTCGCAACCTTTGTCGTACGCCTTTTCCCAGACCAGTTTTTCGGTTGTCAGATCAAACGCCTGCAACGTACGAATCGTCGATACATAAAGTCGTCGAGTTGCGGCGCAGGCACAAATCCCTTTGACATTCAGCGGTTTGCCGTTCTCATCGAATCCGGCGGACGGGATTCGTTTGACGAATTTGTGACCCGCATCAATGTCATACACGAGGACGCCGTGTCCGCCGTATTCGAGGTAATTTCGAATCCCGGGTGTCGCAACGTACAGCAAACGTCGCACGTTTTCTGCCGCGACCACTGAAATTGAGGTCGCCGACATCCAGCAAACAACAAAAATCGGAAACAGAATCCGTGTCAAAATCACGATCAGAACTCCCCGCGCCCGGTTACCACGAAAACATCGTTACCGGTTTGTTGGTCCCGATGATCAGATTGCAACCACAATAACCTGGCCCCGCAGTCAGAGCTACGGGCTCTCACCCGGCTGATTTCTGCGACGCTTTCCGCATTCCAAAAAATCAGAATTCGGAGACAAGGTCTCCGGCGGCTCGGGTCGCCAGATGTTGATAGACGCCCAGGTCGATATTCGTGCTGATGAACCGGACCGCGCCATCGCCCATCACAAAATGTGCTCCGCCGACGTGATAGCTGCTGAAGTCATCGATGTGGTTTGCTGGTGCGTTCGGCGTGTGGTCGGTCGTCCCGAGAATTCTGACGACCGCGTTGTCAGCCGTTGCGACAACACCCGTCCACGTCGAAGTCCAGTTGAATCCCGAATCGCGACGCGATTTGTGTTCGCCTACGATGATGGTATTGCTCAGCCCATCGGTAAAATCGCGGATCTGAATACTGCTGTTCTGAAAGAAGGCCCCTTCCCCGGCACATACCACATTTGGCGTACCGATGCAGTTG
>JANXOO010000834.1 GCA_025353525.1 Schlesneria sp.
GCGGACCCCTCGTAAGATGTGTCCGAGGAATGATTTAAGGCTCCTTTAAAGGGTGGACTGATGCGAACAATTCAAAAATTGTGGCATGATGAGTCAGGATTGATTTTGTCAGCCGAAGCGGTAACGATCGGGACTGTCGGCGTGTTGGGCACGATCGTCGGACTGAACGCTGCCGGGACAGCGATCGACGGCGAAATGAAAGAAATGGCTTCGGCGATTCGCAGCCTCGATCAAAGCTACGGATACGTGGGACACAGGGGATGCGGTGCATGGACGGCAGGCTCGTACTATCGGCAACCCGACGTTCAACAGTCGCTCGCCGAACTTTCTGCCGATGGCGATGTCAACGCCATTAAGCAGCAGATCGATGCCGAACGAAAGTTGCGGCTATCGCCCGCTCCTCAACCGGTTCCACACGTTGAACCGACGGCAGCGCCACTTCCGAACCAGATTCCGGACACGAGCAAAAACGCTCCCGAAGCGTCGAACGAACAAAAGTCTGACGTAGTACTACCAAAGGCGGCCGCACCTCAGAACTGATTGTCATTGACGAACGATCCGGTTGACTCTGCGATTGCTCACGAACTGCGACGGGTTGCGACAACGCAACCCGTCGCAGTTCGTTTTTTGGCTGGCCACGATCACATGGGTGACGCGGTGACGTGCGCCACAGCCAGGTCAATACTTCGCGCTGCAAGAATCGGAACTTTCGCGTAATGTGCGTGTCAACCAGGGCGAATCGTCGAAAGCGCGATAACAACGCGCTTCACGCAAACGGGCTTTCGATGATCGAGCCATTCCCGACCTGAAGCAAAGAAAAAACAGTCAAGAGTGTGTCATGGAATCGACACTGCATCGTGAATTGAAGCTGCTCTACGGTGGTTCACATGAAGAGACCGAAATTGAGGTCGACGGATTTCGGATCGATGCGGTCGTCGCCGGGACACTGTACGAAATCCAGAACGCATCACTCGGGGCACTTCGCAGCAAGGTCCGAACGCTGCTGGCGCGATACAAAGTCGTCGTCGTCAAACCGATCGCCTGTCGCAAGCTCTTGATTCGGCGTTCGAAAACAAGCGGCCCGGTGGTCTCATCCCGCTTCAGCCCGACGCGCCAATCGATTTACCACGTATTTTCGGATTTCGTCTATTTTGTCGATGTCTTTCCTCACAAGCGGTTGACTCTGGAAGTCGTGTTGACCGAGCAGGAAGAGCATCGGATCACTCGGGTCCGCCGTCGACGCTTCGGCCCCGATTACCGTGTCGAAGACCGCAAATTGACGAAGATCCTCTCAAAACATTCACTACGAACATTATCCGACCTGCGTGCCTTGTTGCCTGCGACATTGACAACAACGTTTACCACAGAAGACCTCGCTCGCGAAGCAAAAATTCCACGCTGGATCGCCCAGAAAATGGCGTATTGCCTGAGAAAAACCGGTGCCATCGAAAGCGCCGGAAAGCGAGGCCGTTCGATGCTTTATGAATTGCCGCAACGAAAAACCCGCCGGGCCGCATGACGAAGTCCAACGCGACCGAATGTGCCCGGCATTTTCCGGACGCCGGTTCGTCCGTCATCCCTTCAATGCCGATTCAACACCCGGTGTGCTCGCGATGCCTGAAATTGTCTGATAGAGTGACAGGTCAAAAACGCAAGCTGCGCTGATCAGAATGCCGTAGGGCAAAAAAACATCACCAGACGAACGAACAGTGAATTCGGTACGGGAAGGCATACTGATATGGCGAAGCGGAAAGTAGGTGTCTGGCTGATCGGAGCGTGGGGCGGTGTGGCGACGACGGTTGTTGTCGGACTGGCGGCGCTCAGAAAGGGATTGACCGACACCACCGGTTTGGTGACATCTCTGCCTCCATTCGCGAGACTTGACCTGATCCAATGGGACGAACTCGTGATCGGTGGCCATGAAATCCGCGATACGAGTTATTCGTCTGAGGCGAGAACTCTGGTCGAAAAGTCGCACGTATTCAACGAGAAAACGCTCGCCACGATTGCACCTCAACTGGCAAAGTTCGACACCAACGTCCGACCTGGAACGTTGTTCAATGTCGGGGCCAAAATTGAATCACTGGCCGGCACTGCGGCACTCAAATTTCGAAACGAATCAGCCGCCCAGGCGGTCGCACGACTTTCCAAAGACATTGAAGAATTCAAAACTCGTCATAAACTCGACCGAGTCATCGTCGTGAACGTTTCCTCGACCGAACCGCCACCTCCCGATGACGTGCGGTCCTGGACGTGGGCCGACGTGAAGAAATCATTGACGGGCAAGAACCCGTCTACTCTGCCGGCCAGTACAATTTATGCCATCGCTGCCATGCAAAGCGAATGCCACTTTGTCAATTTCACGCCATCGATCGGATCTGATTTTCCCGGGTTAAACGAATTGGCGATCGAGCATCAGGTGCTTCACGTCGGTCGCGATGGCAAAACCGGCGAAACCCTGATGAAAGCGGTTTTGGCACCGATGTTTGCCGCCCGAAACCTGAAAGTCATGAGCTGGGTTGGCCATAACATTTTCGGCAACCTGGACGGCAAGGTACTGGACGATCCTGCCAACAAAGCGAACAAGGTGAAGTCGAAGGATCACCTTCTGACCGAAATCCTGGGCTACAAACCCCAGACACTGGTCTCGATCGAGTACATCGAATCGATGGGCGATTGGAAGACGGCATGGGACCACATCCATTTCCAGGGCTTTTTGGGAACGCCGATGGTTCTGCAATTTACCTGGCAAGGCTGCGACTCGCTACTTGCCGCACCACTCGTGATCGACCTGATTCGACTCACCGAACGCGAAGCCCGCCGCGGTTCAAGTGGCGTGATGTCTCACCTCGCATCGTTCTTCAAAAGCCCTATGGGGAACGACGAACCGGCATTTGCATACCAGTTTCAACAGTTGACTGAATGGGTCAAACGGGTTTCTGAGGAAAGTAACGACGAGTAGAATTCAGGAACGAGGAGCGCCACGTGCTTTACAAGATGCCACTTCTTATCGCGTTGGCCCTGATGACCTTCGCAGCAACGCTCGCTGCCAATGATGCACGCATAACGCCTCCGTCTGACGAACTTCGATCGAGTTTCAGCCTGGCTCCGTATTACAAAAAAACGATCGTTGAAGGCGGATTCCCGATCGTCGCCAGCGAGCACGTTTCCGATTTCGCGTTGAGAGAGGCCGAGTACCTGATTAACCGGATGCTCGAAGGACGCGATGACATCCGTCAGGCGCTGGTAAAGAACCGTGTTCGGTTCGCCATCATGGCCACGACAGAGATGACGTGCGATATTCCCGAACACAGTGATCTCGACCCGCCTGCCTACTGGAATAAACGGGCTCGGGGGCTTGGCTCGACACCTGCCAGGCCCGCAGTCAGTTGTGGCGAAGAGAATCTGCTGGCTCTGGATGGCGATCCGTACCGTGCCGAGAACATTCTGATACATGAGTTCGGCCATGCGATTCACGAAATGGGAATGAGTACGGTCGACCCGACGTTCGATTCGCGGCTGGATGCCGTTTATCACGCAGCGCTGGACGACGGACTGTGGCGCGGAACCTATGCCGCGAGTAATCGCATGGAATATTGGGCTGAAGGAGTTCAAAGCTGGTTTGATACCAATCGGGTCAACGACCGCGAACATAACGACATCGGCACGCGAGAAAAGCTGAAGACTTACGACCCGAGACTCGCTGGCCTGCTTGCTGAAGTTTTCGTCGGTAACGAATGGAGATATATCAAGCTGACCGAGAGAAAGAGCCTTTTGCATTTGACCGGATTCGACCGTACACATGCCGCAAAATTTGCCTG
>JANXOO010000881.1 GCA_025353525.1 Schlesneria sp.
CCACAGGTTAGCCTTGATCAAGCTCGCCACAAAGTTCCAAACTCGCGACAAGCTGACTTCTTCCCAGGACTCGGCGAACGCACCGTTAAAACCGTAAATCGCTAACGAGACCGCCACCAGGGCAAGGCCGCGCCAGACCGCGTGACGGTAGGCCATTACCGCGCCGTCCCGGGCGATTCGCCGCAACATCGTCAACCGATAGGAAAAACCCGCGGCAAACAGGAATGTTGGCATGATTGAATCGGCATAACTGAAATAGGTGTCGTGATGCTTGATCCAATCCGGAATGGCTTTCAGGTCGCCGCAGAAATTCACGAAGAACATTGCGGCAACGGCATAGCCTCGAAGTTGATCGAGTGATCCAAGTCGCCCGGACAGGGGGGCGACGGGTAATGTGTCGGGTGGATTCGAAGCGGCGGAATCTGTTTTCATGGCGTCCATTGAATATCCGGGCGGTGATTTGGTACGACGGGACAGTTTTTTTGGAAAATCAGATTTTGGCAATATTCCGCTCGAGGTTCGGATTGAGGGTTCGTTTTCAACGTTGTATCCGAGTTCGCCGCGAATACACCGTTGAAAACGAACATTCCGGAAATCGATTATTTCTTCGAAGACATCATTTCAAACCGCGCGAAGTATAGAACCTCGGCTCGCTTCCGGAAACGAGCTCAGCAGAACATCTCGCGACAGAATCTTCGCGTCAGAATCGTTATGGTAAATGCCCATCACCACGATTTCAATCGAAGTTCCATCCCGGGCATCGATGGCATTCATATCTCCATCATTCAGAATCCAGGCAGTCAATTCGCGTCGGGATGTTCGCAGGCAATCGGCGCATTGGGAAACCGCGACAATGCGTACTCACCGTATTGTTAAGACTTCGCCACCCAATTCAGGCCGATTTCCGGGCTCTGTCTGGCCCTCTCAGAATCTGAAAAAACTCCACCGATTACAGGCAGTTCTGTGCCTGGAGCGGAACTGGAAAGTAGTCTGTTGCAACAAATCGACCCCACCGATAGCATCAAGAGTTTCGAGTCTTTGAATTCAAGATTGGAAGCGAACAACGAACGCTCTCCTCAATATTGCCAATTCGCAAAATAATCCGTCATCATGATTTCCCTGCCCTGATCGCTCTCAGCTGAAGCCATGCTGACGACGTTCGACGACCGGAAAATCAAAAATCTGCAACCGAACCTCCGGATGAAAACCTGGAGCGAGGATGAATCGCATGACTGAAGGCTCTTCGACTTCGGGCGCTTCCGGCGAGCCCGTTCTCCGCCTGGAGAAATTGACA
>JANXOO010000883.1 GCA_025353525.1 Schlesneria sp.
TTGGCGGCGACATGGGACGCGACGGTGACTTTTTGTTCGGTTCTTGAAATATCCGCTCAAAGTCAGTTACTCGTTGAACACGACCGTGAAGCGGTCTTGCGATCGGTCGAGAATATTGCGGCCGATTCCCTTGCTGAACTCGTCAATCAGGCGAATTTGAAGGGGATCGCTGCCAAAAGTCTGCTTCGATACGGATTGGCTTGGGAAGAATTGTCCAAAGAATCGGCAGCCGGACCTTATGATCTGACGATTGTGGGAACTCGATCAAAGCAGCGATCGACATCTCAGTTTTTCGGAAGTACTTCACAAAAGCTGATCCGTTTTTCGCCCTGGCCCGTCTGGGTCGTCAAACCGGCAGAAAAGCGAGACATCCGCGAAGTCGCGATTGCGACCGATTTGAGCCCCGCAGGTGATTCTGCGTTCCGAGCCGCGATTGCCGTCGCCCGAGCGATCAATGCGAGATTGCATATTCTCCATGCCATTGAACTGGCGGATTTTCGCTATCTGGCATTGGCGGGAATTACGGAAGATGCCATCGCAGAAACAGAATCGAGACTGCGAAAGGAAGCGGATGAAAAGCTGCGAGCCCAACTACGTCTAACAGACTTTCGATCGCTCCATCACGGCGTGAAAATCGAATATCTGATCGGGGCACCTGATACGGTAATTCCCGAATATGTTTCTGCCAACAAAGTGGACCTCCTTGTAATCGGCTCGCACGGCCATTCCGGTCTTTCAGGCCTTTTGCTCGGCAATACCGCAGAACGGATGCTGCCAGGCATTCATGCATCCCTGATGGTGGTGAAACCCGCAGGATTACAAAGCCCGTACGGGAAGTCATCCTGAGCAGGATGCAGGTTAGGATCGGCGCATAAACAATTGTCGCAAGTTGCTGACATGCCAGTGGATTTGTCCAAGGCGAATCGTCGAAAGAGGAAGATAACCACAGAGGCGGTAGAGTAGGGGAGGAGCCATCGCCGCCTCCCCCCTCCTCAAACCGGACGTGCAGATTTCCCGCATCCGGCTTTCCCAACAAAACGAATCACCGGGAGGCATTCACAGGTGGAACTTTCCGATTGAAGAACTGCAGGCCGAGGCTTTGCAGATAGGTGGCAATGGCCACATGACAAAGACCAATAACGAATTCCTCATCCCGAAATTGACG
>JANXOO010000904.1 GCA_025353525.1 Schlesneria sp.
CTCGCCCAAGTCGCCCGGTTCGATCTGGGCGACGCCAAACGAGCAGGTCAGCTTGAGATTCGCGACCCCGCCAACCTTCGCGTTTTGCAATGAGTTTCTTAGTCTCTCGGCACGTCGAACGGCATTTGTCAGGTCCGTTCCGGGGCATAATATGACGAATTCCTCGCCACCGTATCGACTGACAATCTCACCGGAATACGTTTCGTCCGTGAAGTGTTTGGCCAGATCGATCAGGACTTGATCACCTGTTTGATGCCCGTATGTGTCGTTGACTTGTTTGAAATGATCTGCATCCGCAAAGATCACGCAGAACGGCTCGCTGGGGTCTTCCATGTATTTTTCGACCAGATTCTGCAGCTGCTTTTCAAGCTCGCCGCGATTGGCGACCGAAGTCAGTGCATCGCGAGATGCCTGAATCTGGAGTTGCCTGAGTTCCGGTTCGATGGTTTTTCGAGTCAGGTTGTGAAAGATTTCGGCCACACCGTGCATGTTTCCTCTGGAATCAAACAACGGGACCGTGTGCACTTCCAGTTGTATCTCGGCACCGTCGTTCTTCCGAAACGGCAGTTGTGTAATCGTCGCTCGTCCGCCGTTGATCGCGTCTTCCACTTTCGAGTCTGTAGAATCGCTTTCCTGATTGCCGGACAGAATTGCACAGAAACGCGGGTTCCATTCCTGTCCCAACATTTTTTTTGCAGAATGTTCGATAAGCCGTTCGGCTCCGCGGCTCCAGACAACAAATTTTCGATCAGCTCCGACGATGTGAAAGCCGTCGTAGAGACTTTCAAGTACGTACAAATAAGAAAAGATCTGGCAAAGAGCCATGGATTCTGCTGCTTCTTCAACGCTGAAGGGTGCCCGATTTTGACCGAGTTCATGTAATTCTGCGGCTTGTGCTGCGAACGGAAGTCCGTCCTGTTGAACCCACCGCGCCAACGCATTGACGATGTCGCGGTCAAACTGGCTCCCCGCCTCGGATTCCATCAGATTCAGGATTTCTTCGTGCGACCTGGCGGGGCGGTAAACCTTGGCGGTGAAAAGTGATTCGTACGCGTCGGCGACGGCGAGAATGCGAGCGCCCATGTGGATGCCGCGAATCGATTGAATATTGGCTTCACCGGGGTCATGCGCCCGGTACGACTCGTCGACGATCTGCAACACCCGAGGATCGACGCGGCAGGCCTGCAGGACACAAAGTCCGACCCGGTAGTGCAACGACATCAATGCCACTTCGTCGCGATTCAACTTTCCGGGTTTGTACAGGACGCTGTCAGGAACTCCGATCTTTCCGACGTCGTGAAGCAGTGCTGCGACTTCCAGGACGCGCAGATCTCGCCCTTCCCAACCCAGATGTGTTGCCAGTCCAACCGACAAAAGTGCGACACGTCGACTATGTTTCAGCGTCGCAATATCACGGTACTGCAATGCTCCCAACAAACTGCGCAAAACTGCCTTGCTGACAACGCCGTCCAGTGTTACTTCGGGCCGTCCCGAATCCAGGTCTCGCTGGGCAGAATTCGATAACGCCATAAGTCCCAGAAGGTTGCGTGAGGTATCGCATGTCTGGCAAATCGCCTCGCGAAGGCTGAGATGAGACGGCGGCGGTGCTTGTGTTGCCGAGCTCTGATGGAACAGCGATCGATGAGCGACTGCGGCTGCAGACATAACTTTTTGTCCAGATGCGGATAAAATCGTTCCGGGAGTTTTTAGAAATCCCGGTGTCGATCGGGAATG
>JANXOO010000960.1 GCA_025353525.1 Schlesneria sp.
CGGGATCTTAGTTTGTGAGCGTCGCGATCAGGCAGAGCAATTTTGAGCGTCGTGACCCGAAAAAACTGGACGTAGATCCAGATGGCAAGCAATACGAGTGCGACGGTCAGGAACGCCGCAGGCAATCGATGTAGCCCGAACGGTCGGCGAAGGCGATGAGCAATCCGTTCAGCGTCTCGGGCGGCCGTTCCGACTCCGCTTGCAAGGCTGATTAATCCGACATGCTGCGACAGTTCGCGTTTGACGCGTGCTTTGACATCGTCTGCGTTCTGAATGACGGGGCCAATCCGCAGTTTTAACCTGTTCACGTCAATCCCCGATCCGAAAACTGAAGATCGGCGCCAAAACGACAGATGTCCAAACTTCGTCGATCAATCGCGACTGACAACAGGCAGAGTTCTGCTGCATCGATGTCTGTGATTTCGTGGTAAGATGAAATCACCACATCCTGACTCCCGACTTCAGAAAGTTTTGTCATGGACGCCCTTGCAGTTTTTAACAGCCTTGAAGCGGTCTTCTGGACTTCTGTCGGAATCGTCGTCTTGTGTAAAAGTCGGTCCGGTCTGCACCATCGCCGCCTCGGAACGATTGCGTCCGTCTGGTTCGTTTTGTTCGGGATATCGGACGTTTTCGAGGTATTTACCGGAGCCTGGTGGCGCCCGTTGTCGTTGCTTGTTTTCAAGGCAGTTTGCGTTGTGGCGTTGGTGACCTGCGGGGTAGTTTACCGCTGGGTCGCTACGACTAGAGCTTCTTCTCCACGCCCAACTGATGAAAGTAATGCGTAATGTTCTTCTGGTTATCGAGCAGCCAGTCGATTCCAGGTTCGTTGTGCATCGCCTTGTGAATCGCCTTTGCTGTCGCGGCGCGGTTGGTCTCGAACAGGATATTGTGATCGACTTCGACTTCGGTGACACTTGGATCGAGCCAAACCGAGATGATAATTCCGAGATCGTTGGCCTTTTCTTTCGGGATGTCGCCTGCGCGGACCGCATCCAGGACGCCGTTTGCGATTCCGGCCTGGACCGAGCCCATCAGGATATTGGTGTATTTTGTACTGGTGACTGAAACTTTGCTGACCATCAACGTGACCGGACGCACCTGCACATCACAATTCAGGATTGCGAAGACCTTGGAATGCCCCCGCGACTGATCCCCGATCAGATTGGCAATGGCAAAGCCGACCGGGCCATCCAGTTCGCCGATCACGACTTCCGGTTCTGCGGCAGAATATGCGGGTTCGGCTTCAACAAGGGCTTCGCCCGTTCGCAAAACGATTCGTCCCGATCCGACCGGCGGCTTCTTTGTAACTTTTTCTTTTGTGGCTTTCTTCTTTGGCATGAAATCAATTCCCGCGTGAGTATTGGTCGGTATATGGACAAGGCAAATGTCGGTGGCAAAATCAGGGACCCTGAACTTCCCGTATTCTTCGAGTCGCTATTCTCTCGTCGCGAGCCTCAAACCGGCAAGTGACAGCCGCAACTCGACCAAAGATATCGCGGTCACGTCGCGAGGGCCAACACTGGCACCGAAATTTCGTGCCATAGAAGCTCTTCTTTGACGCTTGACGCGAACGCGCGAAGCGGCGAGAATCCTCGCCGAATGTCGTGTTTTTCGACGATCACTTTGAATTGGCTGATGCGATTCAGTAATTTTCCCGGTTTCATACCGTGTCCGGGGAATGGTGTCGGCGAGTTTTTGTGATCT
>JANXOO010001010.1 GCA_025353525.1 Schlesneria sp.
GTGCGATCCTGGCAGCCATAACGTACGGGGCAATTTCCCGTTTTTAGGCGACCTGAATCGAATCCGGTTGAATGGAGTGAAGACGTGATTCTGTCGAAATTCGCAGTCCGGGCAACGCTTGTCATCTGCTTGCATCTCGGGGGAATGGCCCAAGCTCAAGTCGTGGCTGCCGAACCGGACAAGGAAACATCGTTTCCGAAAGTAAAAATGTATCTGGATCAACGTCGGACTGAGTTTGATCAGATTCCCGCAGATCGCAAAACCAGATTGAAAGAGATTGCCGCGTATGTCCGGAACTGTGCCAGGTCGGGTCAGCCCGCACGGCTGACGTTTATTTGCACTCATAATTCCCGGCGAAGCCAAATGTCACAGATTTGGGCGATGGTCGCCGCGAACGATCAAAACGTCGCTGGAGTCGAAGTGTTTTCAGGCGGGACGGAGGTAACGGCTTTCAATCCAAGGGCGATCGCCGCAATCGAACGGGCTGGTTTGAAAGTCGATAAAATTCAGGACAATCTGAATTCGAAGTACGCAGTCCGCTTCGACAATTCAGGCAAGCCACTGACCTGCTTTTCAAAGGTCTACAGCGACGCTCCCAACCCGACAGACGATTTCTGCGCCGTGATGACCTGCGCACAGGCCGACAAAAGTTGTCCGCTTCTACGAGGTAGTTCACTACGAGTCGCACTCCCTTTCGACGACCCGAAAGTTGCGGACAATACGCCTGAGGAAGCCGCGAAGTACGACGAACGATGCTCGCAAGTCAGCCGTGAGATGTTGTACTTGTTTTCTCAGGTCGCGAATTAAAGCCGAAACGCTCTGCGTCTGTTTTTTTGTGCTGCGGGCAGAACAAATCTTCCGGGTCGTTGACCTGCGATCACTTTGTCAGATAATGACTGAATCGGATCGTTCGCTGCCTGATGTTTCTCGCAGCGGTTTCGAAGGCAACGAGCCGTCGGCCGGATCATTTCTTCATTCAACGAACACGATTGCAGCAGGCATCATTCGCGACAAGGGATTCTACAAATGGCAAGATGCTGGCTGAATCTCGTGATGGGTGCTTCATTCACCGGCATTTGCCTGCTGTCCCCGGAGTCGGTCGCCGCACAGCATTTTCATGGCGGCTTCAACGGTTGTTCGCAGCCATGGATCGTCAATCCGGGTCTGGGGCACAGTGGTTACCACGATTCGGGGTATCGACATGCATCGAATCACCGGTTGGGTTATTCGATCAATTACGTTGCCCTGCCACCTCAGCCATCGCAATTTGTTTCATACCAGGAACCTGTCTGGTTCATTCCTGAACCGACGCTCGTGGTGAGGGACCCGTTGAAAAACCCTGTCGTTCCTTCGACGCCAGCGGCCCGGATGCGCAGCCTGGAATATCAAGCTAAAGGCGATCAGAAGATGCGACAGCAGAAGTGGTCTGACGCGCGAAACGCTTACCGCATTTCGGTCGATGCGGCACCGGATCGCGCGGAAGCGCACCTGAGGCTGGGCCTGTGTCTGGTGGCCATTCAGCAATTTGAACCTGCCATTCGCCAGTTCAAACGAGCCTTGTATATCGACCCGAGGTCTCCAGATATGGGGAAGCTGTCACAGACGCTCTTTGGCCCCGATGGCGACATCGCCCGGATGTCGATTGTTAGCAAAGTCAGCGACTGGGTTCGCGAGGACTACAGGGATTCTGAAAGGCTGTTTCTGCTGGGAGCGATCCTGTTCTTTGAAGGGGACGCCCGCGCCCAGGAAGTGCTCGACGCAGCCAAACGAATGAAACGCAAGGGAGATGTCAGCCACATTGCTGCGCTTCTGGATCCGATGGCCAAGCCAGTTGCGGCGAACCCGAATGTGCCCGGGATTGGAAATCCGGATTTGAACGGCCAGCCAGTGCCGCTCGACATCAAGCCGAAAGCTGGCGTAAAGCCGGAACCGCGCCCGATCCCAGGTGCGCCGGTACCAATGCCGGATCTTTGATCGTGGCTTCGGTGAAACAGATGGCGTCAGGCCTGGAACGTCATAACGCTGTCTTTTTCTTATCTGGTATGATCGCATAGTAGACGACCCCGGCAGCAATCAGCGCGAGGACCCAACCGATCTTGTCCCATTGGTCGATCAATTGTCCCGCCAGCGCCACGACATACGTTGCGATCATCAACGCAGGTGTCAGCGGGTATCCCCAGGTTTTATAGGGCCGAACCGCGTTCGGAGACTTGAACCGCAATACGTAGACTGCGGCAACCGCAAGGCTGTAAAAGATCAAACCTGCACAAATGACCGCGTCTGTGATCAAGTCGAAAATGACTCGCGGGTTGCGGCTGATCGAGTAAAAAACGACCACCAGAACTGTGGTCCACATTCCCTGAATCAGGATCGAATTTGCCGGAGTGCGAAATACCGGGTGAACTCGCTGAATGAACGCCGGAACCAGTCCGTCGCGCGATGCCGCGAAATAGATTCTTGGACCGCAAATCAGATTCGAATTGGCCGCTCCGAACGTCGAACACAGGACACCCAAAGCGGCAAACTTGCTGCCCCATTCTCCGAACATGGCGCGAAACACATCTGCGGCCAATCGCTCGCTCTTCGCGACTTGCGACATCGGCAGGACGAGGTGATAACTGAGGTTCGCCCCCACATAAACCAGAACCACGATCGAGATTCCCAGCGCCAATGCACGCGGCAGGTTATTTTGCGGTTCGCGAATTTCTTCAGCGACCGGAGCGATATTGATCCAGCCGTCATAGGGCCAAAAGACAGCAATCAATGCCAGCCCGAATGCTGCCAGCAACGACTTCGGCGAGGAAGGCGTGACTGCATTCGTCGCGACGATGTCCGCCGACGCGGCAACTGTTTCGGGCGACGCCACCCACCAGGGTGACAAATGATCAAGATTCATTTTGCCCATCAGCAGTGGCAGGACGATCAGCAGCCCCAGAAAACCGACCTTTGCGACCGTTGCCACATTTTGCACGGCGGCTCCCCACCGTGTACTGACGATATTGATTGCTGACAGCCCCACGACGATCAACAGTACCAGAACGAACTGACCCCAATGTCCCAAAGGCGATTCCGCCTGCAACGGTGGTCGCAAAAATTCGTCGAGATAGATGACGGTCGCACAGGCAAGAGCCCCGACGGTCCCGGAGCGCACGACCCAGAACTCGGTCCACCCCCACAAGAATGCCGGCAGCCTTCCGTAGGCTTCACGCAGGAAGAGGTACGGTCCGCCCGCATGTGGATACATGGCGGCCAGTTCCGCCAGTGCCAGCGAACCACACAGCGTGACCAGTCCGACGAAAACCCAGACAAACATGATTGGCAGAAAGCCCCACGCCATCAGGGCCTGATCGACCTTGCCAACTTTCAGGAAGATGCCCGAACCGATGATCGAACCGACAACCATTGCCGTCGCGTCGAACAGGCCCAGCACCCGGGGAAGGGCTTCCGGAGTGATCTGGACAACGGGTACCGGGTTCGCCATCAGGTTCTCCGCTCGGTTCGAGAGTGGTCGCGTCGTCGATTGTTCCAGGTTCGCAGTTCGGCTTCAATCGAAGTCGAAAAGTGTGCTGCTGCTGCAATCCGGATGTCCACAGAAATCATACGCTGGCGATACGGACAGCGTCAGCAACATGGATCGTTCCTTCGTAGATCGCTCGCCCAACGATGGCTCCAATCAATTTGGGCTGTGTGCGCGCGGCTGACGCCAGACGTTCGACATCGGCCAGAGTCGTGACACCACCTGATGCGATCACTGGCAGGCCGAGGTCTGCCAAACGCAACATGTCCTGGATCGTTGCCTCGTCGACACCCTGCATCATTCCGTCGTTGGCAATGTTCGTATAGATGACTGCGGCCAGATTCAGATCGACAAATTGTTTCGCCAGCTCCAGTGCAGATGTCTGCGAGTCATCCAGCCAGCCGGCGGTTGCCACCATTCCGTTTCGGGCGTCCAGGCCAAGCGCAATATGTCCAGGAAACCGGGCTGCCATTTCCCGAAACCACTGCGGATTCTTCAGTGCCTGAGTTCCAATGATCGCCCGATCGATACCGACTTCTTCGAGCATTTGCCGGATCGAGGTCTCGTCGCGCAATCCGCCTCCCAATTCGCACGGAATGCGCACGGCTTCGACGATCGACCGGATGGCCGCGACGTTGACGGGCCGACCGGCTTTGGCTCCGTCGAGATCCACCAGATGCAATCGTGTTGCTCCCTGTTGTTCCCAGCGTAACGCCATTTCGCGCGGGTCGTCGCCGAACACTGTTTCCTGAGCATAGTCGCCCTGTCGCAGGCGGACACAGCAGCCACCTCGAAGATCGATCGCCGGAAGAATTTCCATGGTTACAAGTATCCGTCCAGTCCGCGTTTTTCCAGTTCCACAATCAGCTTCTTGAGCGAGCCTTCGTCCCGTCTGTCAGCGACCAGCGTGGCCGACGGGGTGTGGACGATGATCAAATCCTTCACGTCGACCGTGGCGATCAGATGATCGCCACTGGAGCGGACGACGCAGCCGGACGTGTCGACGGCGCAACACAATCCGTCGACCGTGTTCCCGTCGCGATCGGACGAAAAGAGCCGAGTCAGCGCCTGCCAACTGCCGACATCATCCCAATCGAACGGAGCTTCAAGGACGCAAACTCGGCCTGCGGCCTTTTCGAGAACTGCGTAGTCGATCGAAATCGACGGCATTTTCGGGAACTCGGCCTCGAACACGGTCTGCCATTGATCGGTCCCGATGACCGGTTTGAGCCGGTTCAGGATTTCGAAGATCTCAGGAGAAAATTCCTGAAGAGCGTCAAGGATCGTTTGAGCCCTCCAGACGAAAATACCGCAGTTCCAGTAATATTCGCTGGTCGCCATGAATCGCGAAGCGGTCAGCAAGTTCGGCTTTTCGTGAAAACTTTTTACGCGGTACATCGGGCAGCTCAAAGTCGGAACCCGTTCGCCCCGCTGAATGTAACCGAATCCGGTCGAAGGATAGTCGGGCTCAACACCAAACAGCACCATCGACGACGGTTCGTCGGCAATCACGCTGACCGCCTGAGCGACCGCCTGCTGAAACTGAAAAGTTGGCTTGATGACGTGATCGGCGGGCATCACGAGCATCACTGCATCGGGGTCTTGTGCCAGCATCTGAATTGCCGACAAGCCAATGCACGGAGCCGTATTGCGACCGCACGGCTCGACCAGAATCTGCCGTGACGGGACACTCGGCAATTGCCGAGCGGTTTCGACCGCGTGTGCGGCACCGGTGACAATCCAGACTTGTTCTTGTGAAATTGCAGGCTGGCAGCGGCCTGCCGATTGCTGGATCAGCGTTTCGTCGCCAATCATCCTTAAAAACTGTTTCGGCAACTGACGCCGGCTTTGCGGCCAGAACCTGGTTCCGGACCCGCCTGCCATGATAACCGCATGCAACATTCGAATGATTCCTTGCTGACGGGGCCTCTGTTACGATTCGCGACGAACCGACAATGGTTCGACTCAAGAGGACAGATCCCCGCCGCGCGGGAATCATGAATAGGGGAAGTCAGTAATGTCAATTCAGAACGATGTCAAATGCGAGATCGCTCGCAATGTCGTCGCTGCTGCCGTCGTTGCCGGGTCACTGACGGCGACGGGGGGTCAGAACGTCGATCGTTGGCTGACCGAACCTTTTTATGCCGAATACCGCGACCGGTTGATCGCCACCATCGATCGAAAGGAATTCGCTGAACTCGATCGTCTGTTCTGGGAACGAATCCCGTTCGGGACGGGCGGTCGCCGTGGTCTCATGAGCGAATTCGGTTCGGCCACAATCAACGCGCGGACGATCGCCGAATCGGCAAACGGACTGGCGATTTACGTTCAGCGGATGGCAAAACCAGGTCAACTCAACGATCGAAACAGCGCGTCACCAAACGACGAGCCTGCGAAAGCACGGTCGACTGGATTACGCGCCGTCGTGGCGCGGGATACACGACACCGTTCAGAAGAATTTGCACGGTTGACCGCTTGTATCCTGGCCGCACACGGGTTTCGGGTTTATTTCTTTCCGGAACCCCGAGCAACGCCCGAACTTTCGTTTGCCGTTCGCCATTTGAACTGCGATACCGGTGTCATGATTTCCGCGTCGCACAATCCGCCTGCGGATAACGGATTCAAAGCCTACTGGAATACAGGCGGCCAGGTCTTGCCGCCGCATGATCGGGGAATTATCGATTGCGTCGACGCCAGCGAAGAAATACCCCTCGTCGAATTTGAACTGGCTGTCAAAGACGGCTTGATCGTTTTACTCTCGTCCGAGAAAGGTGTTCCCGATGTCGATCGGACGTACGTTGATGCGGTCTGCGCCTTGAGCCTGTCGCCAGCAGGACCGGTGCGTGCGCTTTATACGCCGATGCACGGAGTGGGTGAATCGTCGATTTACAAAGTGATCCGGCAGGCGGGGTTTCAACATGTCGACTTGTACGAGCCACAGCGTTCGCAGGACGGAAGCTTTCCTGACGTTCCCGATCACCTGCCGAACCCCGAACGTCCGCAGGCTCTGCGTCCAGCAATCGAATTTGCAAAACTTCACGGACATTCTCTGGTCCTGGCCTCCGATCCTGACGCAGACCGCCTGGCGATCGCAGTATGTACAAACGGTAGTGAATTCACGTGCCTGACAGGAAATCAACTGGGATCACTGCTCGCTGACTACATCCTGTCAAAACGAGCAGCGGCGGGTACGCTGTCGTCAGAACATTTTCTGGTCGAAACACTCGTGACCACGCCGCTACTCGTCTCGATCGGTCGAGCATACGGCGTGCGCGTCATCCGCGATCTGCTCGTCGGTTTCAAGTACATTGCAGCGGCGATTGACGCCCACGGAGCGAACAAGTTCGTGTTCGCAGCCGAGGAATCGGTCGGATACATGGCGGGCGACTATTGCCGCGACAAGGATGCCTCCGTCGCGGCATTGCTGGCTCTGGAGCTTGCATCAGAACTGCAAGCGTCAGGAAAAACGCTTGTCGATCGGCTGGATGAAATCTACGCCAGACACGGCCACTATCACGAGGCGCAATTCGTACAGGTTTGCCCGGGAGCTCAAGGGAGCGACGATATTGCCCGAATGATGCAAGCGTTACGGGAACGAACCCCTGCGACGCTCGGTCCGGTTGTGTTTGACACGGTTCGCGACTATTTGAAGCACGAAGTCAGGTCGCTGCCGTCAAACAGGATTCAGTGTACGCTGCCGCAACCCGCCGGTGATTTGTTGATCCTCGAAGGCAAGTCAGGTGATTGCAAAGTGACACTGGCAGGCCGTCCGTCGGGGACAGAACCAAAGATCAAATTCTATTTGTTTGCCAATACATCGCCGGAATTGGCACTTGCCGATGCGAAACGTCAAACGGCGGTGTGCCTTGCAAATCTCGAAACGGACCTCAGGCAATGGCTGGCGCCAGAAAACCCGAAGCGATAGCGAGGGAACCGGCGTACTGTCAGCAAATGTTGCCAAACGATCTTCTGAATCTCGAATCAGGGCATAAAAAATGGATTTACTTCTCGACCGCTTTTTACGATACGCTCGCATCGACACTCAGGCCGATGAGACGAGCACGACGTATCCGAGTACCGCGAAGCAACTGACACTCAGTCGATTACTGGCGGATGAATGTCGTGCTTTAGGACTTACGGACGTTACCTGTGACGAATTCGGAATCGTGATGGCCACGATTCCTGCAACGGTGAGTGCTTCCACACCTGTGATCGCCTATGTCGCGCATGTCGATACGTCGCCGGAATATTCGTCGAGCAACGTGAATCCGGTCATTCATGCCAACTACCAGGGTGGCGACCTGATTCTGCCGGGCGACACTTCGAAAGTGATTCGCGCTGAAGAAAACCCCGAACTGGCCAATTGCATCGGTCAGACAATTGTGAGCTCGGATGGCACGACGTTACTCGGTGCCGATGACAAATCCGGGATCGTGGCGATCATGTCGGCAGCAGACGAACTGATGCGACGCGGCCCCGAATTAAAGCACGGCCCCGTCAGGCTGTGTTTTACCGTTGACGAAGAAATCGGACGCGGGACCGACAAGCTGGATCTGAAGAAACTGGGGGCCCACGTTGCGTATACACTCGATGGAGCCGGTCGGGATGAAGTCGACTCGGAAACCTTTTCGGCTGACGGAGCCAAAGTGACGGTGAAAGGGATCAATACACATCCTTCGGTCGGAAAAGGATCGATGGTGAACGCGGTCCGAATTCTGAGCACCTTCATTTCACGATTGCCGACGGCGCGGCTAAGTCCCGAAACAACCGATGGCCGTGACGGATTTATCCATCCATATCACATCGAAGGCGGGGTTGCCGAAGCATCGGCGCGTTTGATACTTCGCGATTTTGAAACCGGGCAACTTGAGGCACAGGCGCAACTTCTCGAATCGATCGCGGCAACATTGCGTGCAGAGCACCCTCGCGCCGAAATCAAAGTTGACGTCCGGCCACAATACCGCAACATGCGCGAGGGATTAGCCAAAGAACCCCGAGCCATCTCGAAGGCGATCGACGCATACCAATCGCTCGGTCGCAAGCCGAAGTTGACAATCATTCGCGGCGGAACTGATGGCTCGTTACTGACGGCCAAAGGTTTGCCCACCCCGAACCTCTCGACGGGCGAACACAATCCTCATTCGCCACTCGAATGGACCAGTCTCGAAGAGATGCGTTCCGCCGCCGAAATGCTGGTCCAACTGGCACAGGAATGGGCCCGGTGATCTCGATGTCCGTGGAATCCGTCGGTTGATTTCACTGTCCAGTGGGCTAAGCCCTGGTCCATGATTCGGCGATCGACCCGGCAACACGTTTTGCCAACAGTTCGGGTAGATGATCAGGTATCGGCACAGAACTCAGGTCGGCCAGTCCCGGCAAATGCCTTGCCAGAGCTGATGCTTTCAGGATCAGGCTGCCGTGTTGCAGGATCGCTCCGCGCCGTCGCCGCTGAGCGCTGCCAAGTATCTTGTATCCACCGAGCGAAATATCGTGTGAGTCCTGCCTCTGAAAACAGAGGAATGGTTCGTCAGGCCGTTTGAGCGATTCACCGCGAACGTCGACGGCAAGACCAATTTCCCGAAGTCCATCAATCAGCGAATGATGCACAATATCGTACAATTCATGTGGCCGATCAAACAGCCTTTGTGAGGCGGGCAGGGCGACCGAGTACGTCCACTCGTGATCGTGCAGGATTGCCCCTCCGCCTGATAACCGCCGGACGACGGGCAATTGCGACAGGACCGGATCGTCAGACAAATCTGACGGGTTTTGAAAATAACCTAACGATACGGTCGGAGTTTCCCAGCGATACCAGCGCAAGGTGGCAACATCATCGGAAATCGCTGTTTCCAGAAGCGATTCGTCGACCGCCATGTTCCAGTCACCGGAATTGGGACGGGTTTCGACGATCACACGCAAATGGGGAATGCGCGGCATCGGGCTTCCTGAATGAACCGGACTTACGGGACCGAAAGATCGCTTCTGGCGTCTCTACCGGTCTCTTTCGCCCGCATTTCAATCGTGACTTCAGAAACCCGTTTGAACTCGTCCCGATTCGATTGTGCATCTTTTCTTTCGCGAGTCAGTTTGGCCGACCACCGCGCGACTCCAAACGGGACATCCGAACTTTTCCAGATCGTTGATTCCTGGACCGTTCGACTGTCAGGCCGTTCAATTTTGATGTCGCCCTGGAGCTGATTCGCCTTGATCGCTCCAATGCCAACGTCGGCATCGACCCCCTCGGCAACGACGGTCAGTTCGCGGTAATATCCCACAAGGATTCCAAGTGGATACAGTTGTAATGCAGGTTCTGTCAGCAGTTTCGGATCTGCCTTGCCAACCTTCCGATAACCTTTCACGAGCGGCAAAAAGCTGACGGGGACGCCTTCGTCATCAACGTTATCCGCGATGACGGCTGATTCAGGAATCAGGACTTTATAGATTTCAAGACCTGTCAGCCCCGTATCGACCTTGCCATCCCGCTCACGTCCGCGTTCAATTCTGATTTCGATCCAGCGGCAGGGGACTTTCTTTTCGCGGTATTCAGCCACTTCCTTGCCGACTGACTTGATCGTGACATGTTCGATCCACGGATCAATTTCCAGCTTTCCAGCCGTAGTTTCAGGTCGCAATTCGACTTGAGCATAGCTCCCCTCGAACCGGACCCAGGTTCCGTCGGCAGGCAATTGACAGACGACTCCTTGACCGAATGCGATGCCATCAGACATACACGCAATACTCGCTATTCCCGCAACCGCCGTAATGAGAAGTCCCCGCATGGAACGGTCCCTTTCGATGAATAAACCAATGAATTTCGTAACCCCAGTCTGGCACAGTCTGTAAGGACTGACAAGGCTGAATTTTGGCGAGTGATCCAGGTTGAGTAACGAGCGGTCGCCAGAGTAAATCGGGGAATACCGGCAGACTGATACGACAAGAGCTTTTTTTGTTATAAGGCGACCGGCAGTGGAAAATCTACCGGCTGAAAAACGGAGTGAAAAACGGGGACTGGCTCCAGGTCTTCCTGGTGCCTGTCCCCCTTTTTCACCCCCTTTAACACCCCCTGCTGGCCGCCTCAATTGACTTCGAGTTTCAGAGGACAACATGCGCAGGATCTTATTGACGACGTTTGGTTCGTACGGGGATTTACATCCCTTCCTCGCGATGGCGAGCGTGTTCAAGGCGAATGGAGACGAAGTCACCGTTGCGACTCACGAGGATTACCGCGAACACGTCGAGCGAATCGGCGTCAGATTTGTTCCAATGAAGCCGGGACTGAACGAGTTAGGGCCGCAGGACGAATGGTCGGCCAAAGCCAACCACTCGATTAGCGGCACTCAATTCATCCTCAGAACTTTAGTTCTACCGTTTCTCGACGATAACTATCGCACCATCAGCAGTATCGCCTCTGGCCAGGATCTGATCATTTCTCATGTTCTGACATTTGCAGCACCGGTCGTCGCCGAAAAAAACGGCATTCGCTGGATCTCGTGTGCACTGCAGCCTGCCCCCTTCTTCTCCGCATACGATCCGCCCGCGTTAGGATTTATGACTTTTCTGCCGCGAATAAAAATCTTCGGGCCGAAATTCGCAGGATGGTTTTTGCGAATGCTGGCGAAACCGACTCAAAGCTGGTTGACTCCGATTGCCGAGCTTCGCGCCCGCATCGGTTTGCCTCCTTCAAGCAGAAACTTGCTGATCGACGGATATTCACCCTTTGGAACACTGGCCCTCTTCCCGTCAGCATTCGCTCCGGCTCAGCCCGATTGGCCCGAAGGTGTCCGGCAAGTCGGCTTTCCCCTTTTCGATGCAGAGACGACGAGCGACATTTCAGAGGGATTAAAAAAGTTCCTTGACGAAGGCCCCCCGCCCGTCGTTTTTACACTGGGTACGGCGATCGTGATGATGGAAACCCATTACTTTGAAATCGCGTTCGAGGCAGTTCGGCGGCTGGGCCTTCGCGCTGTTTTCCTGGTTGGCAAGTCGCCCCGTCGCATTCCGGCGGCGGCAACAAACAACGCGTCGATTCACATCTCGGAGTACGAACCATTCTCCGGCCTGTTTCCGCGCGCGATGGCGATCGTCCATCAATGCGGGATTGGCACAACGGCGCAGGCTCTTGCATCGGGTCGGCCGCAAGTCCTGGTCCCGTTTGCTCACGACCAACCGGACAATGCCCGCCGGTGTGTCGAACTCGGTGTTGGTGTTTCGATTCACTCGCGGCGATTGAATGTCACAAGGCTGGTC
>JANXOO010001081.1 GCA_025353525.1 Schlesneria sp.
GTCAACGAGTTGCGCTGGATGCGCTGGCTCGTTCGCAGGTCGCTCCCCATCGGGCGGTGCAGCGGGCGAAGGTGCTGCTGCTCGCGGCCGACGTGATTCGCCATCGTCGGTCTCCATTAACAGAAAAAGTGTTGATGAATCTCTACAACGCGATTCGCCCTTCAAAAAATGGCCGGTTTTAAAGCGCCCCTCGTGGCTGGTTTTGAGCGCCCGCTGACAAAACAACGAAGCTTTATGTGAACATGGCATCGAGACTGAATGAGACCGTAAAAAAACTGTTCGTTCCGTCAGAACTGAAGATCGGCGAAACTGGCTGAAAAGAATTCGCTTGAGGTGGAAATCAGGCGGAACGGGATTTCTGAATCAGACTTACATCATTTTAGAAATGCACAAACCCCTGATGAATCAGGGGTTTGTGAGAGAGGCTCCGGTCGGAGTCGAACCGACGATGACGGATTTGCAATCCGTTGCCTTAGCCACTTGGCCACGGAGCCAGCGAACATGTAAATCGGCAAGTCTGTGCTTTGAGTTGAGTCTGCTGGCGAAAAAATCCGCAAATTCGGAATTTCGCTCACTACAGTCCTTTGCCGCCCCCAAAATGTAACGGCGCGGGTTCGTTCAGTCAATCACTCTGGCAATTCGTGAATTGTGGGAGAACTTTGACGACTTGCGAGCTCCCAAACGGTCAGTCCGCCGCCTGATGGCGCATATTCGCAAGTCTGCGAGCGGCGGTGCCACTCATTCTCCAAAACAAGCCCGGATGAACGACGTATTCGCAGATTGTCGATGTGATCAGGCCGCCAAGAATGACCGTCGCGACAGGATACAGGATTTCTTTTCCTGGCTGCTGGCCACCCAGAACAAGCGGAACCAGTCCGATCCCCGCTGTCAGTGCCGTCATCAATACTGGAGCCAGACGTTCCAGACTGCCCCGAACGACCATCGATTCTGTGAACCCTTCACCCTCTTCACGCATCAGATGCAAATAGTGAGAGACGAGCAAAATACCATTGCGGGCCGCGATGCCGCCCAACGAAATAAATCCAACAAGACTCGCAATTGTCAGCGTCTGACCTGTCAGCCACATCGACAACGCCCCCCCGACAAACGAGATCGGCAACGCCGACATGATTTGGAGCACGATCCGCGTCGACGGAAACAGGGTGTATAGAACAAGGAACACTCCTAGCGCCGACACGACACTCATGATGGCAATTTGGCGTGTTGCTTCCTGCTGCGCCTCGAACTGACCTCCGTATTCCACGAAGTAGCCTTCGGGCATTTCGATTTTTTTCACGACGCGCCGAATCTCGCTGACGACGCTTCCCAGGTCACGGCCAGCCGTATTCCCCCGGATCGCAATCCGTCGGCGCGATCGTTCGTGATTGATCGTGTTCGGGCCGCCCGCCTCGTAAATCTTTGCGACCGCCGATAACGGGATCTTGCCACCCGAGGGAAGTTCCAGCGACAACCGCTCGACCGCCTCGATATCGGACCGGTATTCGTCGTCCAGCCGAACGACCAGATCAAACGTTCGCTGGCCATCGAGAATTGTCGAGACAACGCGGCCATTCAGCGCCGTTTCGACAAACGAATTCACGTGGCCTGCCGTCAAGCCGTA
>JANXOO010001125.1 GCA_025353525.1 Schlesneria sp.
CGCAACTGCCAAACACTACATCGATTTCGGTGCTGCTGCGGGCCTCCCGTATCACTCGCTCGACGGCATCGACAACTTCGCATGGTATGGAGGCCCTATCGTCCCCTACGAGGGCGCCGATATCACGCAAGCCCTGCCTGGCATCAATCTGCCCGAGGTATTGAATTACGCAAAACTCAAAGGAGTTCGAATGCGGTTCTGGATGCACTGGAAAGGGGCCGAGACCCATATGGAACGGGCGTTTCCGCTGTATCGCGAATGGGGAATCGAAGGAGTGATGCTCGACTTCATGGATCGCGATGACCAACTGATGAACCGCTTCGTCCGCAAAGCGGTAAAACTTGCCGCCGAGAACCATCTGACGGTGACGCTGCACGGCTGTCCCAAGCCGACGGGGCTTGAACGGACATATCCGAACCTGCTCTCGCATGAAGGGGTCATGAATCTGGAATATGACAAGTGGGACCCGACCGGGATCACGTCAGACCACGAAGTGACAGTCCCGTTCACGCGCATGCTGGCAGGTCCGCTCGACTTCCATCAGGGGTCGTTTCGTACAGTCAGGCGAGACGCCTTCAAACCTCGCAATGACGCACCGCTGGTGATTGGAACTCCGGCCCGCACGCTGGCCAGTTATGTCGTCTACCAGAATCATCTGTCGATGGTCGCCGATTATCCGACGGCGTATCGCGGTCACCCCGGCCTGGCGATCCTCGCCGCGATCCCGACGACATGGGACGATACGAAAGTCCTTGATGCGAAAGTGGGCGAGTACATTGTCATCGCTCGCCGCAACAAAGCCGACTGGTACGTCGGTGCCATGACTGACAGCAAGGAACGAACATTCGATATTCCGCTCCGCTTCCTGACAGAGGGCCGGTTCCAGGCACAAATTGTGACAGATGACGATTCGGCAAAACACGGACTGTCGATCGAAAACAGAAGCGTTTCGGCCAGCGAGTCGATCCATATCAAACTGAACGCCAGCGGCGGCAGTGTGCTTGGAATCCGGAAAGACTGAAGGAGACTGCGAGGCGGTTTCCAAAGTTGGCGCTCAAGTTTCAGGATCGGCGCATGAACAATTGTCGCAAGTTGTTGACATGCCAGTGGATTTCTCCAAGGCGAATCGTCGAAAGAGGAAGTGAACCACAGAGGCACAGAGACACAGAGAAGAAAAGCAAGAAAAGACGAATTCGCATTATGGGAGGGCGAGGCTCCGACCGAGCCGCCACGTCGCTGCGTCTCCCCACATGACAAAGACCAATAACGAATTCCTCATCCCGAAACAAACGCCCACACCATCAAAAAGAACTCGAATT
>JANXOO010001160.1 GCA_025353525.1 Schlesneria sp.
GTGTTGTTACAGTTCTCGCACCTGACTTCGGCGGCTGCGCCCGTTAAAGTTCCCGAAACACCACAAGGTGCGGCTGCAGTGAAGGCTGCTGCAACCACGTTTGTCTCGGGAGATATCTTTACCGGACTGGCCGTCCATGACGGCTTTTCGGTGTTTTTCAGAGGGTTCCTGACGTTTTTCTTCGTCTTCGTCGTCGCGCTCACAGTGCTGACGGGGATTCCCGATGACGAAGACGCGCCCGATTTTTACTCGCTCTTGTCCGGTGCCGTCATCGGCATGATGTTGATGTCGAGTGCCAATCATCTGCTGATGTTGTTCCTTGGCATTGAAATGGCGAGCGTTCCGAGTTACGCGATGACCGGTTTCCTGAAAGGCCGTCGCCAAAGCAGCGAAGCGGCCCTGAAATTCGTGGTTTACGGAGCCGGTGCTGCAGGTGTCATGCTGTTCGGGATCAGCCTTCTGGCAGGATTGCTGGGAACTGCCGGATTCCCGGAATTGGCGCAACGGCTCCAGGCCGTGTTGGCAGGCAGGACAGGAATGCAGGATCCGGTCATGCGATGTGCCATGCTCGCCCTTTTGATGATTGCTGTCGGGTTCGCATTCAAACTGTCGCTGGTTCCGTTCCATTTCTGGTGCCCGGATGCGTTTCACGGAGCGTCGGCCGAAGTGGCCGGCTTTCTTTCGATCGGATCGAAGGCTGCCGCGTTCGCGTTGCTCGTTCGGTTCACTATAAGTTTGACCGGAGACGGTTCAGGAGCACTCGGGGGACTGGCACTTTCGTGTGGAGTCGGCCTGGGTGCCCTTGCGATTCTAACCGCGACGTTCGGAAATCTGGCGGCCTATTCCCAGCAGAACATCAAACGAATGCTGGCCTATTCGACAATTGCTCACGCGGGTTACATGCTGATGGCCGTCTCGGCGTTGCTGGTGCTGCAGAGTGCCAACGCAAGCGGTGTTTATCATTCGCTCGACAGCAGTGCTCGGGCGGTCGAAGGCTTGTTGTACTATTTGTGCGTCTATATGTTTATGAACCTGGGCGCCTTTGCGATCGTTGCCCTGATTCGCAATCAGACCTTTTCCGAAGAAATCAACGATTACAAAGGGTTGGCACAGCAGGCTCCTGTGCTGGCGATTTGTATGGCGATCTGCATGTTCAGTCTGGTCGGTATTCCGCCACTCGGGGGGTTCTACGGCAAAGCATTCATCTTTGCTGCACTGTACGAAGCCGCCCAGGTCAACTGGTTTATGTGGGTCGTGCTGGTGGCTGGCGGCCTCAATACCGTCATCAGCCTGTTCTATTACCTGAGGGTCGCAAAGACAATGTGCATCGATACGCGACCGGTGGATGCACCCGCCGTGACAATTGCTGCCAGTTCGTCACCAGGAATGTATGTGATGCTGGTTTCGGGAATGGTCGTTTTGTTAGGGGTCGTCGTCAATCCGCTGTCGACCGTTGCACTGCACGCAGCACAGTCGCTGTTTGCCAGAATGTAACTCGGACCAATTCCACTCACGCATCACGGGCATCGCATTCGACAGACGTTTTTATCCACGCAGACTTTGACTTTAAGAACATCCATGGCGAACGTACAACACAATGCGAAGCTGAATCAGTTGCTGATCGATGTCGGACGCAGCCTGCTTCAATACGTCGGCCACTGTTCGTCGTGGTCGAGCCGGTCGGACGCATCGCTCGAACTCGAATTTCCCCGGTTCGTGGAAATTCAGAAGCAGCACGTCGCCAGCCTGGCATCGGTGCTAACAGAACGTCGATGGTCGATCGATTTTGGCGGCTTCCCGGCGACTTACACCGATCTTCACTTTTTGTCGCTGAAGTACTTGTTGAAACTGATCATCGAGAACCAGCAAGCGGTCATCGCCGAACTCGAAGAAGCAGCGCATACGTCTGTCGACGATCACGAAGCGGCAACACTCATTGAAGCGATTCTTGCCTCGGAACGGAAAATCACAGAACAGTTGCGGTCGCTGCTGAAGCCGAAAGCTGCTGCCGTCTGATTGTTCAGAGAGTCTGATTTCACGAGTCGTTCGATTTCTCGGGTGGCCTGTTTCCCGGAACCGTCCGGGGCTGAAAAGTATCCGGCAGGGGTACCGGGAATGTGGTTTTGGCCGCGACCGCCGGTTGTGTCGCCGTGACGCCAGATATGGTGTGACTCGTTCGATCCGCCGGACAAGGACGATACTTATGGAATGGATCGACACCCATTGCCATCTCGACGAAGACGCATTTCATCAGGACTGTGCCGACGCGGTCGCTCGTGCGGTCGATGCAGGTGTCGTGTCGATGATCGCCATTGGAATTACGCTCGACAGTTGCCTGCGCGTACTCGAATTGGCAGAGCGGTTTCCGCAAGTCTATGCCGCAGTGGGATTGCATCCGAATTATGTTTCAACGGCGAAACCGGACGACTGGTCCCGAATCGTCGAATTGGCACAGTCACCCAAGGTTGTAGGCCTGGGCGAAACGGGGCTTGACCGGTACTGGGACCATTCACCGATCGAGTTACAGGCTGAATATTTCGATCGGCACCTGGAACTCTCGCAGCAGACCGGACTGCCGTTCATCGTTCATTGCCGCAATGCCGAGGCCGAAGTCGTTGCTCAGTTACGGCGGCACGCCGAAAAGTCGCGACTGAACGGCGTGATGCACGCATTTTGCGGCTCGAGCGAAACGGCCGCGGCCTGTCTTGAGATGGGACTGTTTCTGTCGATCGGCGGAATGGTAACATTCAAGAAGAACGAAGCCCAACGGCAAGTGGCCGCGACGATTCCGATCGATCGGCTACTGATCGAAACTGACGCACCCTATTTGGCTCCAACTCCCTATCGTGGCAAAAGGAACGAGCCTGCACATGTACGATTGACGGCCTCATGTCTGGCCGAAATTCGCGGCGTGACGAAAGAAGATATCGCTTTAGCAACCACTGCCAATGCGCGACGCCTGTTTCGCTTGCCCGCCCTCTGAACGTCGTCCGAACATTTCGTGCGATTGAGCGTGCCACCTCGACTGAACGGCAAAAAAATGGAACCGACACAATTCCGGACAAGTTATGTCGTTCTGGTCATTGTGCTGGCCATCACAACGATTGGCCTGCAAGTCGGAGTTGTGTCCGTCGTCGCTTATCAGGGGGATTGGTCGAACAGGAATACGATTCGACAGGTCGTGGGTGGTCCCTTTGGCATGCAGAGCTCCGCAACAGTCATGCCCGGTTGTTCCGCAGTGTGGCAGGGCGAACTCTGGGTCTCGGTTTCATCTGGTCAGATGATGCCGGCTCCCGCACGTGTTCGTCCGCTGACGTCACAACTGGTTGCCATCGATTTGCAGACCGGAAAACGGCGGGAAACGGGCATCAAGCTCTCGCCCGTGCCCCTGGGGCTTTTCGTGCAGGACGATCAACTGTGGGTGGTGTCCGAATCGGCCGTCTATCGCGTTAAAGACGATCAGCTCATCGAACGTCGTCCGCGTCGTGGTCTGAATCAGCCATCGAAACTGTTCGCGTTTGACGGGAAGCTCGCCGTCATCGATACGGACAAAAACGAGGTCTCGACATTACTGGTCTGGAGCGGACTCGAATGGGTTGAAAGGGGAACTGTAAATGTCCCGACAGGAGGAGCCACATACGCATGGTTCAAGTCCGAGTTGCGAGTAATACCGGATGGAAACACATTTCGCCTGCTTCTAAGCGATGGTCAATCGATCAGAGAGCAGGTGGGGCTGAACGTTGAACCGGGGCCTGCGATTGCATCGGCGCTCCGCCCCGAAAATACTTTTAATTCGACCGATCCCCTCATGCTTGCACAATTGGCGGGTGGGAGGATTTCATCGATCCAGATCAACTGGGCATCCGAATGGGACGTTGTCACGATCAACGACGAAATGTGGGCCTTCGTACTCGAATCACCCTACAATTCTGTCCCGCTTCAGGCGTACAAATATAAAAATGGAATGTGGGTCAGTTCTCCGTTTCCCAAGTCGATCAGTGCGACAAGCATCAGTGTGACGAGCGGTGTCCCCGGATATTTGGTGACTGACGATTTAAGACTTTTTGAAATTCGAGACTCCAAATTACAACAGGTGGCTGCCGCGACAAGCATTTCCGATGGGGACAGATACTCACTGTCGATTCTGATTCGATTGGCTTTATTTCTGTTGCCGACACTGGTGCTTGTGTCGGGGACCTGGGCGTTGATGCGAGTTCACCGAAGTACTGAATACGTATTTGGAAAACGAACAGCAACCCACGCATCGATCATGCGGCGATGCCTCGCACGAGGTATCGATTTGCTGATTACGGTTTTTCCGACGGTTTACTGGTTCGCAATCGCGGTCGACTCTGTCCGTGACTTTCAGCGGCCGAATGTTGGCTCGGCGTTCGGTGATCATATGATGTGGATGGTGTTTTCGGTTCTGGGGATGTGGTTTGTAATGACATTGGCCCTCGGTTACACCGAAGGAACTTTTGGTATCACTCCGGGGAAATGGTTGTGCGGGATTCGTACGCTCAGGACGACGCTTCGTCCGTGCGGAATGCTCCGCGCGGTCGCGCGAGAATTCCTCGTCTATGCCGATGGAGTGATGCTGGTGACATGGCTGCCGGGCGTCCTGAGCGTACGAATCCCGCACAACCATTTCCCCGGAGTGATACCAAAAG
>JANXOO010001165.1 GCA_025353525.1 Schlesneria sp.
GGTCGGAAAAACGGGGACACGCACCAGGACGACCTGGAGCCTGTCCCCACTCGGTTTGAAAAACGGGGACATGCACCAGGACGACCCGGAGCCAGTCCCCGTTTTTCAAACTGGTATTTCATTTCCTGCCGGGCGCCTTAGCGAAAACCTCGCCGACGCGACAAGCTGTATCGTTCGAGAGCCTCAAGAATAATCGGGAATGATGTCTTGGCCTCGGTCAATTCGTCGACTTCAACCGCTTTTCCTTCCAGCGTCTTATAGTCCTGAAAGAAGCGGCGGATCATGGCGAGTTTATGAGTTGGCAGTTCCGCTGCCTCATGAAATGAATTGTATTCAGGGTCGTGCACCGCGACTGCCAGCACTTTGTGGTCGCGTTTGCCACAGTCGACCATTGTCATCAAACCAATAGCACGGGCTTCGACGAGTGTCAGCGGATCAACCGGTTCCTGACACAAGACGAGTACGTCGAGTGGATCGTCATCTTCGGCGAGTGTTTGTGGAATGAACCCGTAGTTGGCAGGGTAGTAGACGGCAGAATGCAGCATACGATCCAGACGCAAGAGCCCCGTCGCTTTATCGAGTTCGTATTTTACGCTCGATCCTCGCGGGATTTCGATCACGGTCGTGAATTCGGACGGAAGATTTTCTCCCGGAGTGACATCGTGCCAGGCGTGCGTCATACCCAATTCCCCGCAAACAGGTTTGTGTGGTTTCTGAAAAATCCTGATCGACCTGTGAACCGGTCTGCCGGTCGAATTTCGACACGATTTCAGACGACTTCATGAGGCCGATGCGCGAGCAAGAGTGTAACAACCACGGGAAATGCTGCAAACCGAGCCCCTGAAACGGACAAGATCCCGGGTCTTTTGACTCGGGATCGTGGGTTAAGGATTCGAATTCGCAACGGATTCACCACAGAGACACTGAGGCACAGAGAGAGCAGAAGAGGGAAATTTGTTACGCCGCAAAATGCCGGACGTGAATGAGGGAATGGGAAAAAACGGCCTGATATTTTGAGTCCCGTTGCTTCCGTTCCCGGCCTGCTCGTTCTCTCTATTCTTCTTCTTTCTCTGTGCCTCTGCGTCTCTGTTGTGAACGTCTTCTCTTCATTGGACAAAGGCCTCAAACCAGACCGCGCATGGTATCACTCGACATTGAAGACAGGGGCAAGCCAGAATTCTCACGTGGAATTCTGCGGCCAAAGTTCATTTCTGATTTGATGGATTCCAGACTGCCTGACTTGTTTGCGATGGATTGTAGAATCGCTTTGCAGAATTGTTGACTGCGGGGGCTGGCGGTGGTGGCAGCGGTGCGACTGCAGGCTGGATCGTCGCGGTCACTTGCTGGATCGACTGTGGAACAGAAGAACTGTCCGACGAACCTGGGCCGGATACGATCTTGCCTGGCAGTCGCTGGAATTCTTCGTAAGACACCATGACAGTTTGTTTTGTGGCAGCAGGTGAATTCATAGCGCCATTTTTGTTTGGATCGTAATTTGTCTCCGAACCTCCGGCG
The DNA here is from genome assembly GCA_025353525.1 of Schlesneria sp. Taxonomy (GTDB): domain Bacteria; phylum Planctomycetota; class Planctomycetia; order Planctomycetales; family Planctomycetaceae; genus Schlesneria. The sequence goes on from JANXOO010001165.1 coordinate 1,516, forward strand.
GATGGAGCCGGAGCTCCGTTTCCTGAGGCCGGTGGCATCGGAGGTATCGTCGTGGGTTGTGAAGGAACATGGTTCTGATAGGTCGAAGCTGGTGAACCGGAAAAGGTGGCCGCTTGAGAGCATCCGCATCCGCTCGAAACCGGATTGGCGTTCATCGTTGGCGCACCGCAATTCCCTGCACAGCCACCTCCGCAGTTCGAGGAACCGCATCCGGAATCGACGAACCCCCCGTAAGAATCACCGTCACAAACAGAATTGCAACTACAACGGGAGCCACCCGAAAACGGCCAACGCAGCTTCGGAAATGAAAACTTCCCGCAGGATGAGCAGGATGAACACGACGAGTACTCCTGAGCACAAATCGCGTTACATGGATCGCAAGGGTTTGTCATGGCGCAATGGTTTGTGCAACAACAACCGACCATCGAAGTCGTGATCATCGACGCCAGGAAAAGTCGCAGCAGATTCATCAGAAATTCCTATCCTGAATACCAACGAAATCGAAGTACAGAGAACCCATCGGTACTTTCATCGACCGGCTGATATGTCAAACTTTAACGATTGCGATGACTTTTCCGGTTTTTTCGATTTTTCAGAACACTCCACAACCACTTAATTTCATTTGACTTATGAAAAACGACGTTTTTTTTCGCCGAAAAATCTATGAAAAAGACGAAAAACATGCGAACCTTTTGACGACATGATCGGTCTAAGAGGACATTGCGGAGGGAGCTGTTTCTCCTCTGCGTGCCATTCGTGGGGCGTGATCCACGAAATTCTCAGTATTGCGGATTTTTCCGAACACAGAATTCCAAACTCGTTTCCCGGAGACTGCGGCCTTCGCAGGAGGTATCACGATGCAAAATTTCAATCGCCATTCGAACGCAACGATCAACGCCAATGTCGCCATTCAAGGTGCCATGGTTGTCGGTAGCGCGAATGCACATCGTGCCGTACCTCCGTATCTACCATGCGATATGCGCCCGGTCTCGAAACGTCCCGGCACAATGCCTGGTTCCAGGATGTCCACGGCTTCAGAACGCTCGCAGCGTTGTCTGAGTCTGACATCACCGGAGCAAGGTTATTTTGCCACCGGCCCCGCTGGAAATTCGTGGCGACTTGACAGTCAACACGAACAACTGCCAGCGATATTGTGGGCCACGCTCGTCCTCAGCCGCACCCGCGACTGAGTTCACAGGGCACGGGACATTTCTCATCCCGGATTCCATCAGGTCGCAAGGTCGTTCCGTCGGCGGACAGTTGTTTCCGCGTTTCGGTTCATCCTGCACATTTTTCGACCGTCGGTTCAGACTGAATCGCGTCGTCGCACACCGTGTTAATCACGCATGTCGACGGCACAGGCCTGAACGACGATTGATCCCTGACGGAATTCGCTAACACACCAACCACGCTGTTCGCGGTTTTATCGCCGTTTCGCGTGTTGAGGGAAAACGAGCGAATTATGGAAACTGAAGAATTCTTGCCAATCGTTCTGAGGGCCCAGGCGGGATGCCGGGTTGCCTTCGGTGAACTCGTACGACAATTTGAAACGACGGTCTTCTCGATCGCTCTTCGCCGGTTGCGAAACCAGGCTGAAGCGGCAGAGTTGACTCAGGACGTATTTGTCCAGGTCATGCGAAAGCTGGATCAATTGCGTGAGCCCGAACGGTTTCCAGGCTGGTTGCGACGGATTACGGTCCGCCTGGCAATTAACCGGGCGGTTCGGCGACCTCACGTCACACCGCAGGATCCCGAGATCCTCGTCGCCATCAATTCCGAAACGCAAACTCCGCTGGAAGATTTGATGACGGGAGAACGAAAGGAGCAATTGTGGGGTGGCTTGAAGCGATTGCGAACGCTCGATCGACAGACACTTGTCGCCTTCTATTTTGAAGGCCAGTCATTGATCGAGATGAGCGATCAATTTGAAAGCCCGGTTGGAACCATCAAGCGGCGACTGCACACGGCCCGAATCCGCCTTCGGGAAGAACTGGCCCACTTGCAGCCGGTCTGATTCGCGGGAAATCAGTCGTCAGGCTGAATTCCCGTCGATCGTCAATTGTCCGGTTATCCGACGACTGAAGGAATGCTCGAACAGAAGCGAACCTGTGAAGCGTGAGTGGCCCCGGAAGGCCTCTCACGCTTTTTTCGTTGCGGCATTATGTCGTCAGGTCTGAAGCCGTCGACTCTCATTTTCAGGAACCTGCAGAGCAGATCTGAAGTCGAGCAACTCTGATCAGTATTCGTCAGTGACTCCAGCTCTCATCAATCCGGTTCCGGCCACAAAAGTGGGCGTCTTTCGACCACCCTGGTGGCATAACAGGCGATATCGTCGTCGAAAACCAAACGGTTATTTACGTCAACAATATTTTGCCCCTCGTGGTGCGTCGTTTGCATTCAGGTTTCTGGTGACCACAGAACGGCGGTGCTTCTGTGCTCGACGACAAGTGCGCATCGCGTTAATCGAATGGAGTTTTCGACCATGCTATCTACAAATTCGGCCGCAAAAGCACCTGAAGTAACGCGACATGTGGATGGGCGAGAATCCAATCGCCACGCAGCGGAGTTTAAAGATCGAAGTTATGACAAAACTGTCGATGCCGATCCTCAGCCAGACTCCTGGAAAATATTGGCCGTAGGGACTGTCGTCCCGTTGGGAATGGCGGGGGCCGCTGCATTTGCAAGCTATGTCACCACCTACGAGCGGGTTGCGATCACCGCATGGATTGCTGTCGCGGTTGTGGGAAGTGCGTCGGTGATCGCCGCAGCATCAGTTTCACGACGACGAGTCGTCATGATTGACAAATCGCAGCGGAACGACAACGCAAGCGGCAAATGACCTTGTCATAAGCAAGACCTTTTTCAATCTGAACCCGATTTGTGAATTCCCGAACGTTTGATGTCGGGTAGACCAGCAACACGACAAATTCGTTTTGACCGCCACGTCACATCGACCGTTTTTATTGGAACATATTTGATGAACGCTACGGAATTGAATCGTTCACCGGGGATGGGAGCGATTCTCCAGGATCAGGGGGTCTCATTTCGTGTTTGGGCGCCCAACGCCGAATCGGTTTCAGTCGTTGGAAATTTCAACAACTGGGATGGCGGTGCGAACCGTATGGAGGCTGAAGCGAATGGTTACTGGTACGGCTATGCAGACAATGCGAAAGCAGGCGACGAGTACCGGTTTCAGATTACGAACCACGACAAAGTGCTACTGAGAATTGTTCCGTATGCGCGAGAGGAAGCGGCTCAGAAATATCGGCGTCGCGGAAAATGTGCGCCTTTTCAAGCTTCCCTGGCGACTTCGTGACCCGTTCGGCTTTCACCCGAGGCGACCAGTTCTGCGAAGATACCTCCTTGTTGAACCAGTTGGTCGTAGTCCCCTTCTTCAACGATCTTACCGTCATCAAATACGAGTATCCGATCACAGCCTTTCAGGGTGCTGAGTCGATGAGCAATAATGATGGTCGTTCGGTTTTCGTTCGAAACACCAAGTGCTTCCTGAACGCTGCGTTCACTGATGTTATCGAGGGCACTCGTGGCTTCATCGAGAATCAGAATGGGGGCATTTTTTAGTAGAATGCGGGCAATCGCCAGTCTCTGCCTCTGCCCTCCCGAGACATTTTGTCCCCGTTCGAAAACCACGGTTTCAAAACCATGGGGCATTTGCTGAATTTCTTCAATCAGGTTGGCAAGTTCAGCCGCCCGATGAATCTGCTCGTCCGTCGTCGCCTGATTTCCATAGGCAATGTTGTCACGAATGGTGCCTGAAAACACGAACGGATTCTGTCCCACGTAGGATATAAGTCTCGCAAGGTCTGCGCAATTCAATTGACTCAACGGCACATTGCCAATAGACATTGCCCCGTGCGAGGGATGCAACAGTCGCAAAAGGGCTTTGATCCAGGTCGATTTTCCCGCACCGGACGGGCCGGCAACTCCGATCGTCTGCCCATGATTAATGACAAGAGACACGCCGTTAATTCCGCGTCCAGGTTTTCCGTCCGATGTCGTATAATCAATCGTGAGGTTATCGATCACGATTGCGGGTTTCCCCGGCTGCAAATCGACGGACGAGTTTCCGGCAGTGGCAAAGACAGGGTCGACAGATTTCCCCAGCATCTCGATCAGCTCACCGACTCTTAAACCTGATTCGTGGCCTTCGTCGATCACCCGATGGATTTCATTGAGCGGTGTCATGACGTTCAAAAAGAGGACCGAGAACGTCAGGATGTCGCCAAAACTGATTTGCCTGTTGATCGCGAGCCATGTCGCTCCTCCCAGTACAATAACGTGGAACAATCCCTCGTTGAGTGATTTTGCACAACCGAACAACGACATTTTGAAGTGATGATCGACTTCACGTTGTCGGCGTTTTTCAGTCGCTCGGGACAAGCGATCGACCTCAACGCCAAATGTGTTCGCGACGCGGATGTATTCCGTCCCGGTCAATTGTTCCACGACCGTTCCATCGATCTCTTCACAATCGCGCATCAGGTCGAGTCGAACGCCTTTTTGCGAGGCCAGTTGCAGCACCGTCAGCCAGGCGGTCAAAGGAATCACTCCCATCATCAGCGCTCCCAGCACGGGTTGCTTCGTAATCGCTGCCGCCAATGCAATGACTCCCGTCAGGATTGCAGGCAAGCAGTCGAGAAACATCAGTCGAATGAAATGGACAAGACCGTCAATGCTGCGGAAAATCTTCCCGTGCAGCGTACCGACCTTGTCCTGTGATAAAGAACCGAGGTCGGTTTTCAGCAAATGCTCCACCAGTCTCAGTTGCA
>JANXOO010001215.1 GCA_025353525.1 Schlesneria sp.
CACCAAAAACAACGGGAGTTCCTGGAACATTGAATTCCTTCTGCAGTCGCTGAATATCACAATTCGAGTCTACTCAAGCGATGACGATTGGCCGGTAGAAACGACAGTGCAGTTATTGCAACAGTTTGTGGGTCATCACTATGTACAGGGTCCTGGCGAATCTGTCGAAGTTATCGGTACAAATGCAGGATCAATAGTTTCCGCTGCCACGGCACTGACGGCAATCATGCGCGTCACCGGAAAAGTCCCGGACTTCGTTCGGCAAGGAAGACCAAAATCACCGGAAGTGGTTCAAGGGCTGGTGCAACTGCGTCAGTTTGTTGAAGACGGTAAAACACCTCCCACAACCCGTATGAGCAACGGTCACGGATTGCTACAGCTTGTACCCTACGAAGCCATTCGTTTGGTCTGCCAAATCGCAAAAGTGGCTGATTCCGATGAATCTGGTCTGATTCTTCCCGCCGGTGAATTTCCGAATTTAACACGTGCAGACTTCCTCAGGTTTCTATGCGAATATCAATCTTTTGGCTTCGATCCTGCTTCATTTCAAATAGACCCGCTGTTGTTGATCGTGATTCTTTCCGATTTAACCGGCGAAAATCTGGAACAAGACAACGCGATCGCTACGTTATTTGAAGATCATGAATTGAATCTGGAGTTTCGTAAATATCTCGCAGCGGTCTCCGAAACAACGTTTCGGTCACGAGTCATCGCAGAACGTGCGCTGCAATCGATCGTTACTAAATCAAAGAGCGAACTGCTCACACGACTGGTCCGCGAACTGATTCCATCAGACAAGCAAGCAATCCCCGTAAACCCTCAGTGACCCTCCGGAAACCAGTGACACGACTCCGATTTCCATTGCGACTTCTGATCGACGCTGAGGCGGAAGAGTCGACATCGAAGGCGTCAATTCAGGCAGAAAGTCATCATGAGCCACGGTGGGCTCGTGGACTTGTTTCGGCCCGTGTATTCCGCGTCATCCGTGTCCACCATTTCCTCTACCTGGAAAAAATGACCGGGACACGGAAGACACCAATGATACGGAACAACGCACGCATTGTTTCCCACAGTCGTCGTCGGTAACTCTCAGACGATCAAGGCTGGCGCGCGTGAGCGATTTGCAGCGAAAGAAGCCGATGGTTTGAGCCGATTTCAGCGATGCGAGTTGCTGAATGCAATCGTCAGTGATGTCTGTGTTGTCGATCTCAAAGAACGCAACGTTATTCATCAATGCTATTGCATACGATGGACCCCGAAAACTGGACCAGGAAATAGAGTAAAATTCCGAAGGTTCAATTTAAAGGGAATCCTT
>JANXOO010000749.1 GCA_025353525.1 Schlesneria sp.
TGTCGACCTGATCGAATGTCATGCCACGGGAACCCCTGTCGGAGACGCCGTCGAAATCGAAAGTCTGCATCGACTGTGGGAACACGAATCGTCCGTTCAGGGCCAGTGTGTGATTGGTGGAGTGAAGTCCAATGTCGGCCACCTGCTGACGGGTGCCGGCGCTGCAGGTTTGATGAAAGTGCTGTTTGCAATGAGACATCAGACGCTTCCGCCGACGGCCAACTACGAGCGACCGGCTCGAGCATTGTCAGAAACCGGTAGTCCGTTTCGTGTATTGGCCCGCGCCGAACCCTGGCACCAGCGAAGCAAAAGGGTCACAGGCAATACGCAGGACGGCCGGACAACGACAATCCCGCGTCGAGCCACAATCAACGCCTTCGGTTTCGGAGGCATCAACGCACACGTTCTGATCGAAGAATTCCTACTCGCTGGAGTTCCGGCTTTAGCCGGTCTTCCCCCGAAACAAGCACCCCCTCCAACTCAAACACGTACACAGTCCCCCGGGGTTCCGGCCTTAGCCGGTCATACTCGCCGACAAGAATCAATCCGAACGATTCCACCCAGGCTCGCTATCGTTGGACTTGCATTACACACATCCAACTCAAGAAATCTTGCCGTATACCGCAATCAGCTTGTCACTGGCGAGCGCATCAGTTCGTCGAATCCGGACGCAGACCGCCAAACAATCAACAGTTCCGATGACGACTGGGGCGTTCCCCAATCAGAGTGGTATCAGACCGAACTCAGCTCGACAGGCATCGCCAACGCCTCTACGCACAACGGCATTCCATGCATCACAATGCCGCTGGGTGAGTTTCGTATTCCGCCTCTCGAAATGCAGGACATGCTGCCACAACAGCAATTGATGCTGCACGTCGCTGCAGACGCGTTGCGAGACGCGAACGAAGGGCGCACTGTCGCCGAACAAACCAGCCTGGAAACGACGACAACTGGCGACCGAACGGGAGTCTTCATCGGGATCGAACTCGACCCGAACACCACGAATTTTCATTTTCGCTGGTCGATTGAGCAAGACGCCAGGCGGTGGGCTGAAACACTCGGGCTCAATCTCACACCCGGCGAAATGTCCGAATGGATTTCGCAATTGAAGGAATCGGTCAGCCCGCCTCTTTCTGCCAATCGCGTAATGGGGAATCTCGGTGGCATCGTGGCCAGCCGATTGGCTCGGGAATTCAACGTCGGTGGACCCAGTTTCACGATTTCCTCGGGCGAGAATTCCGGTTTGCGTGCCTTGGAACTCGCCGTCCGGGCATTGCAGCGAAAGGAACTCGATCGGGCAATCGTCGGAGCGGTCGATTTGCCGTGCGATATTCGCAGCGTTGTTGCGGCGATACGCGCGACGGATATGCATGCAACCGATTCGAATTCCGTCGACATCACGATCGACGGAGCGACCGCGATCATTTTGAAACGCCTTGACGATGCCATCGACAATGGAGATCGCGTTCGGGCCATCATTCGTGACATCGGTTCACAAGCTGTCGATACGGTTCCGCAGCGACCAGCAGCTTCGGATCGCACGGCCCCAGCGCGAATTCCGCTTCACTCCAATGATCATTCGTCAGAAAGTCGGCTCGCGACAATTGATCGTGCGGGCGCGGCAACAGGATTGTTGGGTATCACGGCAGCAGTTGTCGCTCTGGACGATCGAATTGATTCGGGACGACTTCCGCAATACTGGCTGCATAATCGAAGCGACGGAGTACGAACCATCGCGGTGCGAGGCGTCGGAGTTGACGGACGCCAGCTCGTTTTCGAACTCACCGAACCGGAAATGGTTGGCGAATCGGGTTCTGCCGCTCAAGGTCTGTCCATCCCCACTGCCTCGATATCCGGTGATATTGCACCCGGTCTGTTCGTCATCGACGGCAATTCGATTGAGGACCTCGAATCGGTCTTGAAGCGACTGTCGGAATGGTCGGCAACGACAAAAGCGTCCATCGGGCAGATTGCAAAACAGTGGTTCCGCGAACGGACTCCTGATACACATCGACGCTTCGCAGTCACGCTCGTCGTTGCGTCGGCCGAAGAACTTCCGGAAGTCATTCGATTGGCACTTGACCGGGTTCGCAATCGGGCCGTTGCAAATGATTTTGATCGCAGAATCTGTTTCTCGAAGGAACCGATCGGACGATCCGGTCGATTGGCGTTTGTATTTCCGGGATCGGGAAATTCGTTCCTGGGAATGGGTCGTGAATTATTGACGGCCTTTCCCGACGTGCTGCGGTGCCAGGAGTTCGACAATGTTCGACTGTGCGATCAATATCGCCCTGACCTGATCTGGAATGGCACTTCGACATCTCAACTGCTGAACGATCACAAAGCGATGATTTTCGGTCAAGTCGCCGTCGGGACCGCTGTCTGCGACCTGCTGGCCCGATTCGAAATCAGGCCGTCCGCCAGTATCGGGTATAGCCTGGGCGAATCTTCCGCACTTTTTGGACTTCGTGCATGGACTGATCGCGACGACATGCTGAAACGCATGGATGCCGCGACGTTGTTTGGAAGCGATCTAGTGTACCCGTTCAATGCAGCTCGACGAGCCTGGAATATTCCCGACGGAACGGATGTCCCCTGGGTTTCCGGTGCGATCGATCGATCGCCCGGTGAAGTCCGAACCGCGATCGGCTTGCTGCGGGCTGATCCCGTTCGGGTCTACGTGCTGATCGTCAATACGCCGAATCAATGCGTGATCGGCGGTGATCGAAGTCAGCTCGAACGACTCATCCGCCAATTGTCGGCGACGTTCGTTCCCTTCGCCGCAGCCAGTACCGTTCATTGCGAAGTGCTGCGGCAGGTCGAATCTGCCTATCGCCAGCTTCACGTGATGCGGACGACACCGCCAATGTTTGCCACCGATGCGAATCAGGGCCCGTTGCAAAATCGCAGAATCGATTTCTACAGTACCGCATGGGGTCGTTCGTATGACCTGACACAGGAATCGGCCGCCGATGCGATTGTTGCTCAGGCGATCGATACGATCAATTTTCCGCGAGTCGTCGAACGGGCCTATGTCGACGGCGTGAGACTGTTTGTCGAGATTGGTCCGGGTTCGTCGTGTACGCGGATGATCGACGAGATACTGGGTGATCGGGTTCACCTGGCCCAATCGGCGACACCGTCGACGGCGAGTCCTGTCGGCGCGTTCTTCGAATTGCTGGCGCGGCTGATTGTCGAGCGGGTGCCTGTTGACCTCGATTACCTTTTTGGCGGTTCGTCCGGCCAGGGTCAATCGACGAAATTGAACGGCCCCCTACGCAACGTCGTTACGGCAACCGGCGGTCGTCCCTTTCAAATTGTGACGCCGCCAGGTGGATGGCGAATCGAATCAACAATGGCGGTGTTTGGTAATTGCCGGGAATTCGGTGATGATTCGACACACGGGGCGGAAAAGGCAGATGGGACTTATGAGACTGATTGGACCTATGGGACTGATGAGGCCGATGGGGCTGACATGACATCCGGTAATCGGGGTGTCGTTGAGACTGAATCATCGTTCGCTTTTGATCGTTCATCGTTGGCTCTGCTTCCTTCAGCTTTTACTTCTGGAACGACGGTTATGACTCAGTTGGACGATCTGCTGGCTGCCCGGATGAAGGCACATGAAACCTATTTGCAGGTGTCTGCCGACGCGCAGCGCATCATGGCAGAACAACTGGCGTTATTGGTGCAGCATTCTCAACATGACCGTTCGGATGCCGGGTTCGACGCACCATCACTGCCTGGCGAACCGTGTCGGACGGCGCCATCAATGGTAACGGCGACTGAGGTCGCGCTGCCGCAAGTTGTACCGCCTGTCACGCCGCCGCGGTCGCCCAC
>JANXOO010001312.1 GCA_025353525.1 Schlesneria sp.
TTTTTGGGAAGTCGCCCGATGCGGGTGCGCGGCCCGGAGTTATTTGCAACCAGGCGCTTTATTGAGCACTGCCGCTTCCGGATTTCAATGCCGGGAGTTTCGTTGTCGCTGTTTTCGCAGTGAGCGGGCGTGGCCTTTGCGTTGACGCAGGGGCAAACAGGGCCGTCACACAGTCTGCGATAATGTCGTTCTCGCAACGGGCACGTTCGGCTAGCAGCGCGTTCCACAGCTCGGATCCACGCCCGACAGCCGTTTGTAACCGGGGTGAAAGCTGCTTGGAATCGACGGTCGGCGGTGTCGTTCGCTGTCGTTCCACCACCAAAGCGGGCGGAATATCTTCGATTCGATGCACGGTTGTAAAGTCGACGAGTCCTGCGAGTAACGGATTCATGCGTCCCGCGATCATCGATCTGGCATCATCCTGAAACGCAACCAGCGGTTTTCCGAGTGTCCATGCGATTGCCGCTTCAGATACGGCGCCTTCATCGGGAACCCGACCATTCATGTTCCAGACCATTGCATCGCAGGCGATCGCAAGCTGGTAAACATCGAGCGCAAAAATCGCTTCGTGCAAGAATTCTCCGGCAATCTCCGCCTCCCAGCCTCGTTCGATCAGGACTTCTCGAACCAGGCGAAATTCCATCCCGTCCCTGTGCGGCAAATAGACCGAATGCCCGTCGTTCGTCAAAGCCTCGGCGATCGATGCCATTTCATCGCGCTCCGACTGGTTGAAGAGTGGACCTGCACAATAAACACAGAGTGGGTTCATGCGATCAACGTTCCTTGTGCTGGTTTCAGTGCCGTAATTGCCTTACCGGCGAATCTCGATCATCGAAAACCCGGCCACCAAAGGCAGCCGAATTCGATCTGCGATTCTCATCGACGAATTTCCACTGTCGATTCCTCAACGCTTTTACCAGATTTTCAGATTTGTGACGACCGCAAACCGCGAGACATCCGATTGCGTTGACTCGCATACGCTGCTAATTTGAGAATAGTATGTTTAATGGCGCGCGACTTTAAACGAGACTCAGCGTCGTCACACGATGGAATAAACAATGGCCGTGAAAGTCCCCGTTTGCCGTCGGATCGGGTTTACTCTGATCGAGCTTCTTGTCGTGATTTCAATCATCGCTGTCTTGATCGCACTGCTGCTGCCAGCGGTTCAGCAGGCGCGGGAAGCGGCCCGGCGACTGCAGTGCAAAAACAATCTGAAGCAGATCGGGATCGCTCTGCACAATTATTCGGACGTGTTCCTGACGCTTCCTCCGAGCTTCTGCTTTTCGACAGCCGGGTCGTGGTCGGTTCACGGTCGAATCTTGCCGTTCATGGAACAGGCGAACGCCTACTCAAAGGTGCGACTCGATCTCGACTGGGCCAATCCTGTGAATCAGGAGACCGGCGTCGCTCAATTGAAGGTCCCTTCGTACGCTTGCCCGTCCGATCCCAACAGCGACCGCATGCATTTTGCCGGCCCTGATGAAGGGACCATTCGTCCGCATAACTACGGGGTGAATTTCGGGACCTGGAAAATTTACGACCCGATCACCAATGCGGGAGGCGACGGACTGTTTCACCCTAATAGTCGAGTACGACCGGCCGACATTTCCGACGGAATGAGCAACACGTTGCTCGCCGCCGAGGTGAAGACGTATCAACCCTATTTTCGGAACACGGCTGATCCCGGGCCGACTCCCCCATCGGCCGTCTCGTTCGTGACAGGTTTTTCGGGCGAAGCCAAATACGGACCATCGATTGACGACAACGCGGGGCATACGGAGTGGTGCGATGGACCGGTCCATCAAAGCGGATTCACAACGACATTCGCTCCGAACACGCGAGTCCCGTTTGTCGACGGGGGCGTGACATACGACATCGATTACAACTCGCGGTACGAAGGAACGAGTACCACTCAGTCAACGTTCGCATCGATTACAAGCCGCAGCTACCACACAGGCATCGTCAATGTCGCTTTAGCGGACGGTTCCACTCGCACGATCAGTGCGAATATCGATTCCCAAATGTGGCGAGCCCTGGGAACGCGATCGGGGAGCGAAATTGTTGGTGAATACTGATTTTCGCTGACGGATGATCCTTTCTTTGATGGACGCTACTTCTTTTTCTTCTTTTTGTCGGGCCGATTTGTGCTCGTGTTGTCGAGTTGCCGCGATGTCGAATACTGATTGTCGGCGGACTTTTGCAGGCGGTCCCAGATTCCGCCAAGCGCCGACGGTTTCTCGTCCGTATTCTCTTTCTTCACCGTCACGAACTTCGACTTTGCGGGATCGGCAAACGGGTCTGAATCAACGGTGACAGCCTTGGTTTTTTTTAAGTGCTGAAACAGCCAGCGTTCGGTCATCGACCAGACGTTGGTCGCGATAAAGTACAGGCAAAGCCCGGAAGGGACACGAAAAAACATGGCGCCCATGAATACCATCATGTAGCTCATCATTTTCTGTTGCTGAGCTTGCTCGTCGTTCGTTGGTGGCGGCATCGTCAACTTTTGATGCATGAACATCAGACCGGTCGAAATGCACGGCAACAGATTGAAATCGGTCCAGCCGAGCCAGGGAACGACGAACGGCAGTTTAAACAGCGCGTCGGGTGATGCGAGATTCTCAAACCACAAAAACGGTTCCATACGCAATTCAATCGAACTTCCGATCGCACGATAAAGTGCGATGAAAATCGGCAATTGCAGCATCACAGGCAGACAGCCGCTCATCATTAACCCGAGCTGTTCCTTGCTCAGGTTCTGAGCGTGCTTCATGTATTCTTCGGTGTTCTTGCCATATTTGGCTTCCAGTTCCTTTTGCTTTGCCGCGATCCTTGGCTGCAATTCTTTCATCTTTTCAGCGTTGCCCGCCTGATGTTTCGAGATCGGCATCATCAATGTTCGAACGCAGGCCGTCAGACAAATGATCGCGATGCCGTAGCTTAAACCCACGGCATGAAAAGTATTCAGCAACCAGACCATCCCGCGGCAAATCACGTCAAACCAGCCGTAGTCCATCACCGCAAGGGCCGGTATCTGGCCGATCAGCTCTTTCCGTTTAGGCCCTGCGAACAGCGTGTATTCGTGCGAGATTTCAGCTTGTCCGGCGACCTTTACATCTTTGCAGGTCAATTCGACCGAAATATCACTGTACTGAGGCCGCTCTTTGAACTCGTTCGCGATGACGGCGATTGACGAGTCGACCTGGTCGGGTGCAGGGAGCACCAGTGCCGTAAAATACAGTACATCGATGCCGATGTATTTCAGCTTACGCGTCCATACTTCCGTTTTGTCATTGTTTGACTTCTTGACCGTATCTGTCGCCGACAGCTTCGATTCGTCGATCGACTTACCGTCGTCGCGAAGAAATCCCATCCGAACGTCGCGGTATTTGGAGGCATTATCTTCGTCCTCGAGTGGTACGCCGACAGGTCCCTGTAACGCATAAGTCAATCTGGCGGACCGGGCGGTCAGATTTTTGGCTGTGACGGTCAACTTCAGTTCGTAACCCTCAACCAGTGTGTCCCGTACTCGTGGTTTCTTCAATTCTTCAAGCGAAAGTTGTTTCAGTTCGAAACGTTTACGAAGTTCCCAGCGACCGTCAGGAGAAACAAAGCGAAATGTTGCAGCGCGTTCGGCGGTGGCAGGATCAACCTCGGGGACGACCTCCCAGGCAACATGATCAAGCGACGAGCCATTCAGTTGCTTGTCAATTTGCGGGGACTTCATCGAAAACGTTCTCAGAGGACTACGCGGATCGCTGCCGATGACTCGAATCCGTTCCCCGCGATGACCGAATGACGGGTATCGTTTCTTGTCCGTCAATTCAATGAATTCAACGGCGGCTCCGCGACTGGTAAGGCTGGCCGACAGGAAAAATTCGTCGAGTTTGTCCTTCAGTGCCGCAGCGTCATTGTGGTCGGGATCAGCCGGCCCCAGCAAAAGGCTGACGCTGGGATGTTCAGGTAAACGATTTTCCACAACTTTGGCAGGTGCGACTTCACTCTCGACGGCGACGTTGGCAGGACGCATTGCATCTGCCGGGGCCGACTCGGGTGAATCCGCCGACGCGTCATCGTTGTTGGCAAATTGTATCGCCCCCTTTGGTTTCGGTTTAGGAAAAGCGTCCGGGACAAGCATGGGCCCCAGGAAGTTCATCCATGTCATCCAGATTGCCATCGAAACGACAAAAAAGACCAAAAGCCGCCGCTGTTCCATTCCGGATACCAGTTTGCCAGAGAAGAAATGCGATACCCGAATCGTGTCCGAGTGAAGTATCGCTTCAAATGCCGAGCTCCGTCGTGGAAACCGTTCCACTTGACCGGTGAGCAAGCAACAACGCATCATCGCTCATTTTGGATCATGACGCCAGATTCTCAGCGTCCATCTCCCAGGCGATCTCCCAGAAAATTATCGAGGTCGGGAGTATCGTAAATCTTCTGACAAGTCTTCCCAAAATCGTAATCGACGCGTTTGAAGTAAACCGTATTATTGTCAAGGACGACATAAGACGAGCGGGGGTCGCCATTTCGCGGCTGACCGACCGAACCGACGTTGACCAGGATTTTACGGTCGTTCAGGACGTAGTTAAAATCGATCTCTTCAGGAGCCAGAAAGTTCAAATCTTCGGTAAAGACTCCGGGAATATGTGTGTGCCCCTGGAAGCAGTAGTTTTCGACCAGAGAAAAAATCCGTTCCATTTTTCTCTGATTGTAAATGTCTTCCGGGAAAACATATTCGTTTAGCGGATTTCGAGCCGAACCGTGGACGAACAGAAAATTCGGCTCGCGGTGAACCCGAGGCAATTCGCCCAGAAAGTCCCATCGCTTGTCGGCTTGGGCTCCGGTTCCGGATTCAAGAGTTTTTCGGGTCCAGAAGACGGCTCGTTCGGCACTCGCGTTAAATCCTTCGGGATCGAACAATGCCGCCTGATCATGATTTCCCAGGAGGCACATTTTGCAATCGGCCATGACGCGATCGATACATTCGCACGGATTGGGTCCGTAACCGATGATGTCGCCGAGGCAATAAATTTCGGAGATATTCTGTCGGCGAATGTCGGCCAGAACGGCTTCCAGCGCTTCGAGGTTCGCGTGAATATCGCTAATGATGGCGCGCAACACAAATTCCTTGCTGGAAAGCTCTGAGCGTTCACTTCATCTGCTTAACGTCTTGTCGCCGTGATTCAAAAGTGCCTGGATGGCCCTTCACTCATTGAGACAGACTTTCGGTCTGGCATCGCTCGGCAAATCAGAAATCCAAACGGATGTCCATTCGCAATCATAAAACTGGCGGGGGCTTGCGGCAAGTAACGTACATCAATTGAATGCGATTTGAAAGAAAGAAGCGCCTGGTGTAGGCGATGTCGGAGTTTTATCGCTGCAAAACGGAGACACACACAAGGAAGACCCGGAGCCATTCCCCGTTTTTCAGGCGAAAGCTTGAATTCCTTGCGAATGCA
>JANXOO010001369.1 GCA_025353525.1 Schlesneria sp.
GCCAGCGTTTCCATCGGCAGGAATCTACCGATGACGCCGGTCGAGCAAACCAGTACGTCGTCGGGCGACACGCCGATCTGTTCAGCGGTCATAGCGGTCATCCGCTTCGCATCGGCTATCCCGCGTTCGCCTGTGGCAGCGTTCGAGTTCCCTGAATTGATGACGACCGCGCGCGCCGTCGTTCGCGGCAGTCGCTCGCGAGACACTTTAACCGGTGCGCCGCAGACCAGATTCGTCGTGAAGACACCAGCGGCGGCACAGGGCCGATCCGATACAAATAGCGCCAAATCAAGTTTGGGCGCGTTGTTTTTGATGCCACACCGGATTCCGGCCGTCGAAAACCCGGCTGGCAGTGGAATTGATTCAGTCATCTGTGAGTACTTCCCGGAAAACAAGTGATGAGACAGCGTCATATGAGAAAACGGGGCGTGTCAGGGGACGGGTCGCTCGGTGTACCGCGTTATTTAATTCATCGCGTTATGATGTGTAACAGGTCGAGTCGCCTGGCTGCAATTTCCCGATAAGTTTTTTTGAAGAGACAGCGGGACATTTGCAAAAGTTCGGCTCCTTTTGGATTATGCTGCCAGGAGCAGGTTGGAACTGGTGCCCGATTGCCTGCGTGCAAAGATCGGGTGGATCAGCGGAAACCTCGACCATGCGGTGGAACCGGCAGCATTGCCGAATTTTCGAACGGCCTTGCCGAAATTCGTGGGGAACAGACGATGCTGATTGCTTGTGTGATCGTTTACATGGCAGCCACAGTGGCAGTGGGAATTTACGCGTCCAGACGGGTCCACGACGCTAAGGACTTTATGGTTGCGGGCAGATCGCTGCCGCTCTATATGAATTTTGCTTGCGTGTTTGCGACATGGTTCGGAGC
The DNA here is from genome assembly GCA_025353525.1 of Schlesneria sp. GTDB lineage: Bacteria > Planctomycetota > Planctomycetia > Planctomycetales > Planctomycetaceae > Schlesneria. The sequence goes on from JANXOO010001369.1 coordinate 881, forward strand.
AGAAACCGTACTCTCCGTTTCTGCCAAATTTGCTCACAAGGGACTGGGGGCCGTCTCTGGCGATCCGTTCGGAGCGTCATTGTGCCTGGTTCTCGTCGCCTTCTTCTTTGCTCGCACCTTTTACCGTTTGGAATTGCTGACGATTGGTGATTATTACCACGTGCGGTACGGCAAACTTGTTGAAGTCATTACGTCGCTTGGGATCGCCAGTTCTTACCTGGGTTGGACGAGTGCTCAATTGTCTGCCCTGGGGCTGGTTATCAATGTCCTGTTTCCGCAAATCACGCTGAACGAGTCGATCCTGATCGGGGCGGTCATTGTGACTGTCTACACGTTGTTCGGCGGAATGTGGTCAGTGGCACTGACTGATGTGATTCAAACGGCAGCGATCGTGGTGGGACTGATTATCGTCGCAGTCCTCATGGGCAATCGGGCGGGCGGAATCGATGTCGTCTTCGCCGCCGCTCAAAAAGAAGGGAAACTGAATCTGTTTCCACACGTCACGACTGCCGCCTGGCTGACCTTCATCGGAGAATTCATCACGATGTCGCTCGGTTCGATCCCGCAACAAGACGTCTTTCAAAGGGTGACGAGCGCCAAAAACGAACGCACGGCGTTTATCGGGACGTTGATGGGGGGCTTGTTCTACTTCGGGTTTGCGTTTGTCCCGATGTTCATCGCCTACTCTGCAACAATCATCGACCCTGCTTATGCCGCTCACTTTCAATCTGACGATACCAGGGAAGTCCAGAAGATCCTGCCATCGCTCATCTTGCAGGATACTCCCATCTGGTGCCAGGTCCTCTTTTTCGGAGCCGTCCTGTCCGCAATCCTTTCAACGGCAAGTGGTACGTTACTCGCCCCGGCGAGCGTTCTGACGGAAAACGTGTTTCAGCCGTTCACAGCGCACTTCAATGATCGGACGATGTTGTGGCTGGTGCGTTGTACGCTGATTGGCGTTTCCGTTGCAGCCACCGCGATCTCGGTCAGCACAAAAAGCACGATGTATGAAATGGTCGAAAGTGGTTACAAAGTCACGCTGGTCGTTGCTTTTGTTCCGCTGGTATGTGGCATCTACTGGAAACGCTCTTCAACACAAGGAGCGATTTTTTCGATTGTGTTCGGTGTCCTGGCCTGGATCGGAACCGAATACGTGTACGCCGAAGAAAGCGACCAGTGGTGGCGGTGCATTCAGCCGCAGCTCTACGGACTGGCGGCATCGTTCGCCGGAATGGCGGCTGGCTCGCTGCTGCCGCCATTTATCAAACACGCTCAACCGAATGCTGCGGAACTTGCCAAAAAGCGACGGGCCTTGATGGGGCATTGACCTGGCATCAACAGATCGGAATATACTTCGCGCGGTTTGAAATGAGGCCACGAAAGACTTCGACAATTGCTGGAAAGTGCGTTTCCAACGGTGGATTCGCACCGAACGCGGAAA